>JASJDA010000166.1 GCA_030065755.1 Prochloraceae cyanobacterium
CATTCCGATCGCCCTTGCAGCGTGCGGGCTAAATTTTCTCTAACTGCTACCCCAAAAAATAGCCCAGCCACAGTATAGCTATACTGTGGCTGAGGTGATTGCACTGTAGTATGGTGATATAGAATTAAAAAAACTTTTTAATATTTTCAAATAGAGCCAATATATCTTGGAAAGTAATTCTGAATAAAGATAAAAGCCCAATAATTAAGAGACCTAAACCCAAAAAGAAGTTTTTGTCGTACAGTAATAAACCTACGATTACGAGAAAATAAGGAGATATAACAGCGTTGATAGTTTCAGCTTTATTTACTAACTCGGACTTTTCTAGATTGGAATCGTTCATAAATGTACTCTCTGGCTGGGTAGTTTCATAGACAGGTTGGGGTTCGGGAGTTACACTGACATCAGGCACTATGGGCTCGATATCTGGCTGAATAGGCTTGGGCGATTTTCCAAACATTATTAACCCTCGCAATTTGTGAAATATTTAACCCAAAAAAAGATTGAGTTAGATACTTTATTTTATCTCAACTCGCCGAGAAGACCCTCATCAAAGAGCGGGGCCTTCTCCTTCGAAAACCTCTGTATCCCAGGTTAACATAATAGCTGGCTTTTTTTGCGCTCTAATGCTATCATAAACAAATGCTTGTAGTGTAATATAAATCGAGCGTCAATCCTCATAAAGCCATATATTGCAGAATAAGCCAATACAAGATCGGTTTTTTTATGGTAAGTTGAACGAAAAGTAAAATTATCCGAATAACTTTAACAACTCTATAGTTTGTCAATCAAAAAGCCCACAACTAGATAAACTTAGTATTAGTGAGCAAAAAAAGAAAGATAGAAAGATGTCTGGACAAAACAGTGGTAGTAAAAAAGAGTTATTTAAAATTCTGGTTGGTGCAGCCTGGATTGATGGAGAAATTCAAGAGTCAGAATCAAAATATTTGCAACGGATAGTAACAGAAAATGAACTTGGTGACGATCCAGAAGTACAGTCTTTATTATCTACAGAAACCCCCATTCCCGCGAACAAATGTTATTTGTGGTTAGAAGATTATTTAGGTAATAATCCTACAGAAAAAGATTATCAAAACTTAGTATCTGCTCTTAGTGCTTTAGTTTATAGTGACGGGTATATTGATACTGAAGAAGCCAAACTACTTACACAAATCCAAAATCTAGACCTCAATAAATCCTCTCCTAAATCAGCTTTTGATAAATTCCTACACGCAATTCAAAAGTTTTATCGGCGCAGTATTAATCAATAATAAATCCCAGTCTGTCTTGTAGGTTAACGTGATAAGAAGGATTGCGATCTCGTAGTGCAACTCGTGGCCGAGGGCATTATTTAGATAGCTCCTCTGAAGCATTTTGATTTGTTCGAGTCCTAGGCTCGCGATCGAATCCTTCCCATTACATACACCATTACAATTCATACTCACCTTGTTTAGAACTACCATTTTTTTTGCTGACGATCGATAGGATAAATGTCATTCATTACTCGATCGAGTCGCGCAACAGAAAGAAGAAGCCAATACGAAAATTATTAAATTGAGACAGTAATAAAGTAAATAATGAAGTAAAAGATAAATAAAAGCTTCCTTTAAAATCTGCTTCTGTTTAATAAATAGTTATACCCTGCATGTAACAAGTTATCGTCATATAGACAAGATGGCATAAAAATGGATATTCCTATTGTTGACATAAGTGGACTGGTGTCAGGAACAGAAGAGCGATACGAAGTTGCCGCTAAAATAGGACAGGCTTGTCGTGATTACGGATTTTTCTACATTATTGGTCACGGAGTAGACGAAGACCTTCAACAGCAGTTGGAGGAAGTCAGTCAACAGTTTTTTGCCCAAGATAATGAAGCAAAGCTCAAAATAAGTATGTCCCATGGCGGAAGAGCATGGCGAGGATACTTTCCCGTTGGTGGTGAACTCACATCCGGCAAACCTGACCTCAAGGAAGGAATCTACTTTGGTACTGAGCTGAATGACAATCACCCCCTTGTCAAAATGAACACCCCGCTACATGGACCAAATCTTTTTCCAGGCAATATGCCCCAATTGCGAGAGTTGGTGCTGAATTATATGGAAGCCATGACTCGGCTCGGACACTCCCTAATGACTGGCATTGCCCTCAGCCTAGGGTTAGAAGAATCTTACTTTGCCGATCGTTACACCTCAGATCCATTGGTGCTTTTCCGCATCTTCAATTATCCTACCCATTCACTACACGACCATACTGAATATACCTGGGGAGTGGGAGAACACACCGACTACGGACTGTTAACGATCCTAAGACAGGATATGTCAGGGGGGTTGCAGGTAAAAATAAAGTCTCAGTGGGTAAGTGCTCCTCCCATACGTAATTCATTTGTATGTAACATAGGAGACATGCTCGATCGCATAACGGGAGGACATTATCTATCCACACCCCATCGCGTTTACAATCAATCTCAACAAGATCGTTTGTCATTTCCATTCTTCTTTGACCCAAATTTCAGTGCAGAGGTCAAGCCAATTAAGCTTGGGACAAAAGTCAATGACAATAAGGAACAACGTTGGGATCGTGCCAGCGTTCACGAGTTTCGCGGTACCTATGGGGACTATCTGCTAAGCAAGGTATCCAAGGTTTTTCCAGAATTACGTCGTCAAGTACTCTAAGAATTAGACCTGGAATTGCATGGTGAAAATCACTTGACAAATATTTTAAGTGAATTGAGTTGGCGCGATCGCACTCAAGCAGCACTTTTTGCCGTTCATTTTCTGTGCTTATTGAATAAATAAATTAAGCAAATTTATAATTGAAGTAATTTTTATGGTGGGAGCTTAAGTAAAGTGTTAATATTTTCTAATTATGAAATAGCCAAAGTCCGATCGCCGTATTAATTTATAAACTTTTGATGGAGACTAAAGCTTTTAGCGAGCTTTTCCCTATATTTAGCAACGCTCAACCAGAAACATTAGATTGGTTCTTGTCTATTGTAGAAGAAGAGGAATATCCTCAAGAGCAAACGATTTTGACTGAAGAATCCTGGGGGACGGCAGTTTATTTTATTGTATCCGGTTGGGTCAAACTCAAGCGTATAGATAAAGAAAAAGCTATTACCTTAGAAATTATCGGTCGGGGGGATTTTTTTGGAGAAGTAGCAATTCTTGACGAATCTCCTCGTTTAACTGAAGTAGTCACTCTTTCTTCAGTTAAATTACTAAGTATTTCTGCTCAGCGTTTTATCCAAATGCTGTTAAAAGATTCTCAACTACAACATCGAGTATTACAGTTAATGGTACGACGAGTTCGTCACTTAAATACTCGCTTTCAACTACGTCATCACTCCCCAGCAATGAAATTGACCCAAACTCTGATATTTTTAGCAGAACAATACGGTCAACATACTGAAAAAGGAAAAGAAATTTACCAGATTCCCGATCGAGATTTAGCTGATGTAGCCGATGTAAGTCTTGAAGAAACTAGCAAAATTATGGAAAAGTTACAAAGGAAAGGTTGGGTAGAAATCGATCGCGAAAATCGAACCTTATCTTTAACTAACCTCAAGCAGCTATCCCATCTCGCACTACAAATTTAACTGATGACTAAAGCCACTGCTATTGCCGAGTCTACCACCACTCAAACTATCCCCACTATCTCCTATCAGGTTGCTATGTCTCAACCTACATCTCATCTATTTGAGGTGAAATTGGTTGTTAAAGGCTGGCGATCGTCTACACTAGATTTAAAAATGCCTGTTTGGACTCCTGGATCTTATTTAGTCAGAGAATATGCCAGACACGTACAGGATTTTTACGCTGAGGATGCTGACAAACACTCTTTAGCAAGTCGCAAAATTAGCAAAAATCACTGGGAAATTACAACAGAAAATATTTCTAATATAACTGTCTGTTATCGGGTATTTGCTAACGAATTGACAGTACGCACCAATCACTTAGACTCTACCCACGGTTATTTTAACGGCGCAGCACTGTTTTTTTACATACCAGGATTAGAACATAACCCGATTACCGTATCGATCGCCCCCCCTCAATCTTCTTGGCAAGTAACTACTACTTTACCTTCAGTCCCAGAAGAAACAAATACTTTCACAGCCAAAGATTTCGATACTTTAGTAGACAGTCCCTTTGAAATTGGCACTCATCGCCTTTATGATTTTGAAGCAGGAGGAAAACCCCATCAATTAGCAATTTGGGGAGAAGGTAATGCTAAACCCACCCAAATTATCGAAGATATTCAAAGTATTATTGACTCAGAAGCAGATATGTACGGGGGATTGCCATACGATCGCTATCTATTTATTCTCCACCTCTCTGACAACGGTTTTGGCGGTTTAGAACATAAAGATTCCTGTTCCTTAAATTACCCCCGTTTCAGTTTTCGCAAGCGCGATCGATACGAACGTTTTCTGCAATTAGTAGCGCACGAATTCTTTCACCTCTGGAATGTCAAGCGAATTCGCCCCAAAACTCTCGAAACTTTTGATTATGAAGGTGAGAATTACACCACATCTCTGTGGTTTTGTGAAGGAGCCACTAGCTATTATGACTTACTCATTCCCGTCAGAGCAGGAATTTATAATAGTCAAACTTTCTTAGACAATTTAAGCAAAGATATTACTAAGTTTCTCACCATACCTGGGCGAAAAGTGCAACCTCTGGGGGAATCTAGTTTTGATGCTTGGATTAAATTGTATCGACGGGATGCTAATAGCGATAATTCCCAGATTTCCTATTATTTGAAGGGAGAATTGGTATCTTTGCTGCTAGATTTGCTCATTAGAGCGCGTCACCATAACGATCGATCCCTAGACGAAGTAATGCGTCAGATGTGGGATCGTTTTGGCAAGTCAGAAATTGGGTTTACACCTTCGGGGTTGTGGGAAGTTATTGAGTCGGTAGCCGAGACAGATTTAAGTGAGTTTCGCGATCGCTATATAAACAGTACCGCAGAATTGCCATTCGACGAATATTTAGAACCCTTTGGCTTGCAAATTAAGAGCGTGACAGAAGACGAACCCGTCCCAGATACGGGTATGAAAGTAACTGCTGAAAACGGCAAAGAAACGATTAAATTTGTACGCTCGGGATCTCCAGCAGCCATAGCAGGAATTGATGCAGGTGACGAATTATTGGCTATTAACAACAGACGAGTAAGTGCGGAAAAATTGAGCGATCGTCTCAAAGATTATCAAGCTGGGGACATTATTCTCGTTAGTGTCTTTCACCAAAATGAGCTTCGTAGTGTTGAGGTGAAATTAGCAGAAGCACAACCGAGTCGCTATGAAATAGTAAAAGTAGAAAACCCAACTGAGACCCAGAAGCAAAATCTTGCTGGTTGGTTGGGATAGTCGTTCGATCGCCAATAGCTAAATCTGTTGTTCCCGAATAAAGACTTTCTTCTAAAATGATACGTAAATTTACCTATAGATTTAAAACAGTAACTTTATTCTGGAAGGACAAGATGAGGGGAGTAAAACAGAACTAATGGACTGGACGATCTTATCCGAACCCTTAACAATAGAAAGACTCACAGTGGCGATCGCCGATCTCCCACCATCACTAACCGGCACTAAAATAGTGCAATTATCAGATTTACATTATGATGGTGAATGCCTTTCAGAAAAAATGCTAGCTCAAGCAATTAGGGCAAGTAATCAAGAAAATCCCGATTTAGTTATCTTAACGGGAGATTACGTTACTGACGACCCTACCCCAATAAATGAGCTAGTATTGCGACTCAAATACTTACAAAGTCGCAAAGGGATTTATGCTTGTTTAGGAAATCACGATATATTTTTTCCACATTCAAAAAAAGAAGTAACTCAAGCTTTGACCAGAATTGGTATAGAAGTTTTGTGGAACCAAATATCCTATCCTTTGGGAGAAGAATTACCCATAGTGGGGCTGGCTGATTATTGGTCTAGTCAATTCAGACCTAAGGAGGTTATGACTCAACTGGATTCAAATATTCCTCGTCTCGTCTTATCTCACAATCCTGATACGGCTGAGATATTGCAAAAATGGCGAGTGGATTTACAGTTATCAGGTCACACTCACGGCGGTCAATTCGTTATTCCTGGATACGGTTCCGCACCTATATTAGTACAACAAGTGCGACGCAATACTCCCAAACCTTTACAACAGTTCATTCCTTTTCTCAAGCAATGTTCTGAAGTGATGAAGCATTGGGAATGGGCGCAAGGATTGCATCAGGTAGGAAATAACCAACTGTACGTCAATCGCGGTTTGGGTACTTATGCACCTGGAAGACTATTTTGTCCCCCAGAATTAACTGTAATTACCCTCGCTGCTCAATAATAAATAACTTTCAAGGAAAGGGTAAAAGTATTGGGATGCTTCTGTCTCACTTGCCCTTTTTTCTTTCATTAATTATTCTTAACAAACACAAAAGTGAAATTAATTTAGCAAGTATTAGAAAAAGTTATATTACTCAAAAGTTATTCAAACTGCTTGTCAGTCATTTAAGTCATTACTTTTGTTCTATCATAATTAAAGGGTAGAAAAATTAAATGATAAGAAAATAACATTCAAGAGGTAATAACGTGAACTTGTTTGACTTTGCTCTAATGACTTTGTTTAATGCTGCTGTATGTATTATCTTACCTAAAGTTATAGCTTTTGATTGGTCTAGTTTGACTAACGATCTAAACAAAGAAATCGACAATCAAGGAAAAATTGCTTCAGACAGAGTTGCATAACACATTACTTAATTTTAGATAAAGAAGCACCTTTAATTTTTATAGGAAAGTCCTCATAGTTACTTGACCAATTAGTAACAAGAGTAGATGTATTCGTTTTAGGTTATCTAACATCTTGCTATAAGGACTTACCTATAAAAATCAACCCAACAGAATTGAAAGTAAATTTTAACAGTAATCAGTCATCAGTAAACAGTTATCAGTTATGTGTTATTCCTGGGATGAAAAGTCCCCTAATTATATAATTAGGACGTTTCAGTAGTGGTTTAAATCCATTACTGCTCACAGTGATAACTGATAACTGATAACTGATTTAAGTGAGGGTGCGTAAATCTTCGATAGCATCTAAGTAAGTTGGTATAGGTTCCTCGCCTATTTTACAAGCAAGTCTATCTACTTTAAGCATATCTTCGCCCCAAAAAACTTTCCCCAATTTTACAGACTTTCCCCGATCGGGTTTCCAGTCTGGACTGTAGAATTTAACATCTCCATCTACTACTGCACCGTCAAATAAATGCCCGATACAAAAGTAGATATCTTGCAAAATTAGAGGTACTGAAGGACGGTGTAATTGTCCTCTAGATTTGGGACTTCTAGCTTTGTAGCGATCGCGAGGAAATAAACCGTATAAATTTTTTAGCGAAGCAGAAATTAAAGCCTCTCCTTTTAAATGAGTTCGTTTAAGCGCACCTACACTAATTCTACAATCCACTTCCAGAAGTAGACTAGGTGCAAACATAGATTTGAAACGTACTGGATCTGGAGAAAGATTTTGGTATTCAATTAACGGTAAGGTATCCGCATCTAATACCTGCATTCCCTCGTCAAGAATATTATGTAAACCATTACGACTGGCAATTTCAGATAGAGAAACAGCAGAACAAACCCCTTCTACAATTAAAATTTCTCCATTAGGACTAACCTTTCTCAGTCCAGTTAAAACCTTTTCTAAGACCCCCATACTAACCGTTACAGGAGGTTTAACAGGATAACCTAGGTTTGGTTTGACTAGGATACGTTTAGCGTTAATAGCAGTTGTTGGGGGTTGATAAATGAATTCTGCTGTAGCTGCTACTCGAACATTAATATTTAGAGTAGAAGGCATAAAAAGAGCGAATATCTAAACAATAAAGAGGTAATCTAGTAGATAAGATTACCTCTAAAGCGAGTAATATTAGATTTATTTTTGTTTACAGTTTTAAAGCTCTAGAAGACAATAGTTCTTTTGTCATTTCACGGAACATATCCATATTAGTATCTAAGCCATAAGCACTGGTTACTACTGGCTCTTGTGGATTAGCAACAGTTACACTCTTCTTAGCTTTAGCGCGAGAGGTTTTAGCTTTCTTCCCACCAAACAAACTCCTTCCAGCTTTTTTCTTCTTCTTAGTTTTGACACCTTTAGTTTTCATGTCTTCATGCTCTAGGCTACCTATACTTGTAGCTGCTTTTTTAGGAATAGAAACAATCCGCGCGCGATCGTCAGTAGCTGCTTTAACTGAATTATCAGCCTTAGCTTTTTTAGTATTCTTAGTTTTATTTGTTTTGTTTTTGAAAATTGTATTGAACATTGCCTAGAACTCCAGTAACTAAAATGAATTGCTATTTAAAACCAGAAATTTTTTACCACTATTTAAAAATGCCTAATAGAAGGCAACTAAAGCAAGATTATTTATAACAAAATAATCGACCAAGACACCAGTTACTTTTTGTCTCTCTAATCTTTTGAACTCTCTCTTTAGAGTCTTAATATTAGCAGAAATAAAAGTGTTAACAAAAATTTCTTATATATAAATAAAGCCAGATAATCAAATAATTTTCAATTATTTGTTACAAAAGTTTACTTAAATTCATTTTTAAGCAAAGTCAAAATTTTTAATAATATTCGATCGATTAATTTTATTGATATTTATTTATATTTTTTTAAGATTATCTTAGTTCGATCGCTACGTTCGCGAAAGAATGTTAACTTATGTAAAGTAAAGCTCTTATTTTTCAAAAGTATGTCTCGTCGGATTTTCGCAAGCATTCTCGTAAGCTGCTTTTTAACCGTCCTAACCTGGTTAGATTGCGTTCCAACAGCTTTAGCAATGGGAGGGAAATTGCCTCCAGTCGATCGACCCGCACCAGAATTCACTTTACCCACCAATACTGGTGACGGTGAAATATCTCTGTCTGACTATCGAGGTCAGTGGATAGTACTTTATTTCTATCCCAAGGATTTTACATCTGGTTGCACCTTAGAAGCTCGTATATTTCAAAAAGATTTATCTAAATACCAAGCCAGAAATGCACAAATTTTGGGAGTAAGTGCGGATGATGTAGATTCTCACGCCGAGTTTTGCGATTCAGAAGGTCTAAAATTTCCTTTATTGGCTGATACTACAGGTGAAATCAGCAAAACTTATGGTTCTTGGCTGGGTTATTTATCTGCACGTCATACTTACTTAATCGATCCAGAAGGAAATTTACGTAAAATATTTCTCGATGTCAGACCACCTATTCACAGTAAAGAAGTGCTAGCTAGTTTGGATAAATTTCAGTCTTAAAAGTATGAGGGGTCAACCCCCTCTTTTCATTAGATCTCTTGCAAAATAGTTTGTTTGGTAAGTTAGGTTATGTTATCTACAATCAGATTAGCTACTGAACGCGATGCTGACCAAATTCTAGAAATTTATGCTCCTTTTTGTGAGGAAAATTCATTTGTGTCTTTTGAAGTTCGATCGCCTACTCTAGAAGAAATGCAGCAACGCATAGCAAAAGTTATCCAGAAATTACCCTGGTTGGTTTGCGATCGAGATGGAGAAATTTTAGGCTACGTTTATGCTGCTCCTCATAGAGAAAGATCTGCATATCAGTGGTCTGTTGACGTATCGGTATATATAGGTAAAAAATTCCGTCGCTCGGGTATAGGTCGGGCTTTATATACCTCACTATTTGAAATTCTCGTTCTTCAAGGTTATTATAACGCCTACGCTGGCATAACCTTACCCAACCCAGCTAGTGAAAAGCTGCATAAATTGATGGGATTTGAGCCAATCGGAATCTATCCGAGCGTAGGATATAAAGGTGGTGCTTGGCGTGATGTAGCCTGGTTTGGGCGATCGCTGCGATCGAGATCGACCAATCCCAAGCCTCCCAGGAACATCAATACCTTGAAATTGGAATCAGCCATGACAAGCGGGATGTCATACTTGGAAGAGAGAGTGGGAGAGGGGGAGAGGGGGAGAGGGGGAGAGGGGGAGATGGGGAGTAGAGGAGAATAACAGATAGCAAACAGCCAATAGCCAATAGCCAACAGCCAATAGCAAACAGCCATTAAGAATTGAACTGTTGAGCGTAAAAACTAGCATACCGTCCTCTTGTCGCTAAAAGTTCGGCATGAGTTCCTAATTCTACTACTCGTCCTCCTTCTAAGAAAAGAATGCGATCGGCTTTACGGACGCTACTAAGTCGGTGAGCAATAATAAAAACGGTACGATTTTCCGTTGCTCTTTCTAAGGCTTCTTGTACTAGAGCTTCAGATTCAGAATCTAAAGCAGACGTAGCTTCATCTAAGATGAGAATGCGGGGATTTAGTAAAATAGCCCGAGCGATCGCAATTCTTTGTCGCTGTCCTCCAGAAAGATTGACACCTCGCTCTCCTACCCAAGTTTGATAGCCTTGGGAAAGTTCGACAATAAACGAGTGAGCATTAGCAATTTTAGCAGCCCGTTCGATCGCTTTAATATCTAATTCCGATCGACCGTAAGCAATATTTTGAGCGATCGTTCCTGAAAATAAGGCTATATCCTGGGGAACAATGCCAATTTGATGGCGAAGGCTAGTAAGGGTAACGTCTTTAATATCGATCCCGTCGATTAAAATTTTACCTGTTTGGGGTTCGTAAAAGCGGGGAAGCAGGTTTACTAAAGTGGTTTTTCCTGCACCAGAAGGACCTACTAGTGCAACAATTTCTCCAGGAGTTGCTTCTAAACACAGATCTTTGAGGACAGGTCGATCTCCTTGGTAAGCAAAGTTGACGCGACGATATTCTATTTTGCCCCTGACTGGAGGAATAGCGATCGCGTTGGATTTTTCTTTTAAAGTTGGGTTGACTGCTAACAATTCAAATACTCGCTCGACGGAAGCTTCTGCTTGTTTGAATTGGTTATATTGATTAGTAACTAGGTCAATGGGGTGAATTAACAGCGCTACCAAAGTCAGATAACTGACAAATCCTTGAGATGTTAGATTTCCCTGAGCAATTTGCCATCCTCCTAATAAAAACAGGAACATAATGCTCACTGCTTGGAGAAAGCCTACTACCAAATATTGAAGAGATTGCAGTTGTGCAGCGCGATACTTCACTTTGCGATTTTGTTCTGCTTCTGTGGCAAATCTTTCCACTTCATAAGACTCAGCCGCAAATGCTCGAACTACTCTGATGTTAGCGAATACTTCTGTTAGTAATGCCGACAGATTGGATATTTTATCTTGCGATCGCCGCGACAAGAGCAATAACTTGTGACCGAATTGACCGATTAACCACCCCATAAATGGAGCTAAGATGAAGCTTGCTAGGGTTAGGGGCCAATTTAGGTAGAGCATGTAGATAGGGATGGCAATTAACTGTAAGAGACAGGAAATAAATTGGTGAGACAACTTATTGACAATTTCTCCTACCCTGTCGATATCTTCCGTAAATCGATAAGTTAGATCTCCTATTTTTGCTTTTTCAAAGTAATCTAGTCCCAGTTGGTGGAGATGGGAATAGACTCGCTTGCGCAAGTTTAAGACCATTTTTAGGGATCCAGCACTCGTCCATATCCCTTCTCCATATTGGAAAATACCTCTAATCAAAAACACCACGGTTGCTAGTCCCAACCAGTAAGCTATTTGCTTTACATCTCCTCTACCCACAAAAAAAGCTACTTTTCCCGTTAAATAGGGGAGTAATAAAGTAAATATTACGTAGCCTAAAATACAAACAAATCCGCGCGCAAATAACGACCATTGGGGCCAAATATAAGGCAACAATTGCCAATAACTCGATCGAGTTTTCATACCGTGGGGATATCTCCTTGCTGAGCTTCAGCAGAAATCATAGCGCTATCTTCACTTTTTGTTTCGAGGTAGTGTGACAGAAGACGAGCAATTCTCAAAGATGCTCCAGGAGTCCCGAAGCGATCGCGCCCATTTTTGACGCAGGCTGCGAGATAGTCGGAGTCTTGCAAGGTTTCTACCACTTTTCGCGCCCCAAATGGCATAATTTCAGGTGTTGCTGGTTTGGTGCCGATAGTTTGAGCAGAAATACCCAACAGTCGCATTTGTGCTTCGGCAAATTGATAGGTAAATTGAGGACCAGATCCAGGAATTTGAATGACTGGTTTGCCGATCGCAACCGCTCGATCTACTGCTAAACCTGCCATGCCAATGACTAGGGTACACTTACATACAATGTCGTTAAAAGCATCGCTATAGCAAATTACTTCAGCTACAGGCTCGTTTTCTCCTAGAGAATAGGTTATTTTGCCATCTTCGTGCTGCCAACCTTGACTTTTAGCAAGATCTGGTAATTGTTCCATTAAACTCGGTACTAAAGCAGCGCGAAACTGTACTTTTTCTCCGAGCAACTTGACAATTTCTAAGACCAATTGCAATTGTAAGTTAAAATTACGAGCTGCTTCGGGCAATCTCGAACCTGGTAGGAGGGCGATCGTGGGAATATGGGGTTTGAGGTGCAAATTTTTGCCATTAGGGACTTGTCTGTCTAGAGAAGGTATGCCGCCAAATTTGGCTTTATTTAAGCCTTGTCGCTGAAGATCTAAAGCCGTATAGGAATCTCTGGTAAACACTGTCTGACATCGAGGGGAATTAAGCACGTGCCACAGCATTGGCCCCAAATGCAATTTTCCTTCGTAGAGACTGGAAAGACAGGAGATAAAGGAGAAAAAAGGACGACCGGTTAAATAAGCGAATGACTGGGAGACAATATCTCCAGTAGATACAATTAGATCGCAGCTAGGAGCGTAGCGCAAAACTGCCTGTAACTGTCGCCACGTCAGTCCTATCAATCCCGCTCGCACGTCTTTTACAAATTGAAAGCGATTCATGTAAAAGAATCCGCCCGATGGCATTGTTTGTGTCGGTCCAATAATTGGTACGTTCAACCGACGGTAAGCCCTACCTTCCCCTACAATTGGCATTGCTGCAATCTCTACAGAGGGACGCAGTTGTTGCAGAGTTTCAATTATGTGAGAGGAGTGGTTATCTTCTCCGTGACCGTTGCTGACAAACAATATTCGCGCTCTAGAAGCCATATTAGGTATTGACATAGGAAGTGTTGTTAAGGTATATGTAACGCCAAAACTTCTATTTTGTCCAGTAGCCAAAATTCAAAATCGCCATTAGCATATTAGATTAGATTTGTCAAGCAAAACGCAAGCAGCCAGGCTGGAAAGATAGGTTATGCTCAATTGACGAGGAAAAAACGCTTTGCTGGTAAGAAATTGGCAGAAAATAAATTATTTTGCTTTGAGGCATTATTTAACCTTAATGGGGATTATTATTCTAGGGACAATACTGAGGTTTGGGAATTTAGACCTCAAACCTCTGGGAATAGATGAAGTAATTACAGCAGTATTCAGTCTGGGAAAAAGTTTTGAGGATATACCTACTGAAGTAGTCTTTCCTCTTTCGTTATTGCAGGATTTATTTACATTCGACCCAGAAATAAGCTGTCAGCAAATTGCTCGGACTGTGACAGAACAATCAACCCATCCCCCTATATTTTTTTGCTTGATGCACGAGTGGTTGACTTGGGTAGATCCAATACCAGCGAGTTGGGTTTGGAAATTAAGAGCTTTGCCAGCTTTATTAGGAGTAGGGACGATCTTCGGGGTTTACTGTCTCAATCGTATTGCTTTTTCACCTGCAGCAGGCTTGATGGGAGCAGCAGTAATGGCAGTTTCTCCCTTTGGGATCTATTTGAGTCAAGAAGCTCGGCACTATACCCTACCTCTGTTATTAATTACTATAGCCACGATCGGATTAGTACAAATTCAAAAAGATCTCGATCGAGGACGACAAAGACCGCTTGTTTGGTTAGTTTGGATTGCTGTTAACACTCTCAGCTTTTACGTCCACTATTTTTGTCTTGTCGCTTTTATTGCTCAGGTTACTATTCTCGCGGTGCTGATTTATCGATCGAGACGAAAGCATTTCTTACCTTATTTGGGTTTGAGCCTTTTACCTTTAGTTTTTTTTCTCACCTGGACGCCCATTTTACTAGAACACGTAACCAGTCCCAAAACTACGTGGCTACCTCCACCGCAAAACATCGTCCCTTTCGTGCAAATTCTAGCAGCTTGGCTGCTGATGACGATCTCTTTACCTCTAGAAAATCAACCCCTGACGATTCAAATTATCATGGGTTTGTTGACGATCGCTTTTGCTGGCTGGTTAGGTCATCAAATATGGCTTAAACTCAGACTATTGTTGCGGATGAAGGAGACGAGTAGAGTAACTTTGAGTCTCTGCTATTTCATTATTTTAGTTCTCTTGCAGTTTTTTGCCCTAGTTTATTTGCTAGGAAAAGATATAACTGTTGCTCCTCGTTATAATTTCATTTACTATCCAGCCTTTTGTGCAATACTTGGAGCAAGTCTAGTTAGAGGTCGCCAACAATCTCAAAAAGAGATTAAACCTCTCGACGCGATCGCAAAATCTAATTCAAGTACAGGAAAAAAGGAAAAAGTTAAAGGGAAAATTATTCCATTCTCCTTTCCCCCCGACCCTTTCCCCGACTTCTTGAAGAAGTATATTGTGATCTTTGTCGGTACGATAAGCTGTATTTTGGTTATTTTTGACTACGCTTTTCAAAAACCTTATTTTCCCCAATTAGCAGCTAGTCGTTTTAACCAATCTCCCGCTCAATTAATGGTGATGACAGGATACGCCAACTCCAACCAAATTGCTCTAGGCTTAAGTTACGCTCTAGCCTTAGATGAAATCAGACAAAGCGATCGAGAAACATTATGGGCTTTTTTCGATAATTACGACGGCTACTCTGAAGCTTGGCAAAAAATATCTCGTCTTGACCTTTCACCGTCAAATTTGTGGGTAATAGGACCAGGACTCAAGAGAGCAAGTTATCCTCAACACCTCTACTTTAATAACAACAATAGTTGTAAGCTAGACCCAGAAGAATATTATCGCGTTGGTATTCCCTATCAACTTTATAGTTGTGAATAGATCCACTGACCTATCCCTTCCATCCCCTGAAATCAAAGCCTTGTTCGATCGAATCGCACCAGTCTACGATCGATTAAACGACTGGTTGAGCTTCGGTCAGCATCGGGTATGGAAGTTAATGACAGTCAAATGGTGCGATCCCAACCCAGGAGATGTCGCTTTAGATGTCTGTTGTGGTAGTGGAGACCTGAGTTTATTACTCGCAAAGCAAGTAGGTAAAACAGGTATGACGATCGGAGTTGATTTCTCCCCCGAACAATTAGCGATCGCTCGCCAACGCGCATTAAGCAAATCTCCCCATTTCAACCTAAAATGGATAGAAGCAGATGCCCTCAATTTACCCTTTGACGATAATTGCTTCGACTGTGCTACTATGGGCTACGGTCTGCGCAATGTAACAGATATTCCTCGCTCCCTGCAAGAGTTACACCGCGTCCTCAAAAAAGAGGCAAAAGCAGCTATTCTGGATTTCCAACGTCCGCAAGATCCAATTACGATCGCTTTCCAGCAGTGGTATTTAAACAATATAGTGGTTCCAATGGCTCGTAACTTCGATTTAACTGAAGAATATGCCTATATTAATGGCAGTTTGGAGCGATTTCCCACTGGGGTCGAGCAAGTAAAATTAGCGATCGACGCTGGATTTGCTGCTGCTACTTACTATCCCATCTCCGGTGGTCTGATGGGGGTTTTAGTTCTCAAAAAAAGATAGATAATAAAAACACTACCGATCGCTGATTAGATTTTTACCTTGGATTGGTCTATACTCGCGACATTATTAATTCCTCCCGTAGCAGGGACAATTATTGGCTATTTCACTAACGATATAGCCATCAAAATGCTATTTCGACCTTACAAGCCGATTTACATCGGTCAGCGCAAGCTACCATTCACACCTGGTTTAATTCCCCGCAACCAAGAAAGACTGGCTAAAAAGGTTTCCGATACAATTATGGGGTCGCTGCTAACTCCAGAAGAGTTACAAAATCTAGCGCGACGGCTACTAAAAACCGAGCGGGTTAAAGGAGCCATTCAATGGCTGCTGCATCTAGCAATTGACCAAATTAAATCGGATACAGAACAAAAAACCGCCAAAGTTTTAGCAGATGTCCTGCAAGATTTATTCACAGAGTCATTACCTCGTCTGCTGCGGGTGCTTGCTCGTCGGGAAGATTTTCTAGAAGAGCAGATCAATCAAATTTTCGATCGTATTTTATTGGAATTTCAACTCAGCGACACCCAAGCGCGACAATTATCTGACTGGTTTTTACGAGTAGCACTACCCCCAGAATCGATCAGACAAGCAATTGTAGAATTTCTCACCGATCGCAACATTCAAGTCCTCGACGAAAGTTTTCGCGAAAAATCTAGCGGGACTGTTTGGGTCGTAGCTAATGTCTTCGGTCTGCGCAATACTCTCGTCCGCTTGCGTACATTTTGTCTCGATGAAAAAAATGTTGCTAATGCTCGTTTGCAAGAATTAATACTTTCTTTAGAAATTCGCAATCGCTTGCGGCTGTGGCTGCAAAGTCTTTCTCTACAAAATTTACCAGTCTCGACGGTAAGACAGTTGCGAAAAACCATCCGCGATACAGTACGCAATTATATTAAAGAGAGGGGAACCGATCTACTCGAAGAATTAGGGGAATCGATCGACTGGCATAGGATAGCTGTATTGCTAATTAACAGGCTACAATCTTCGACAACTCTTACCAGTTCCTTAGGAGTAATTAGTGAGGAATTAGCTTTAATCTTAGAGCGTTATTTAGAAAAAGATTTAGAAGATATTGTGGCAAAAGCGATTCCAATTTTATCTATTGACCAAGTAATTATCGATCGCATTAAATCTACTTCTCCCAAAGAATTAGAGCAAGCAATTCAAGGAATTGTGAAAAGCGAATTGCAGGCTATAGTTAATATCGGTGGAGTTTTAGGTTTTGTGGTCGGTTCGTTCCAAACGATAATCTTTCTATTTCGATAATTTCTGAAGCGCGATCGAGCATCCCTTTAAAAGGGAACAGGGAATAGGGAATAGGGAACAGCAGAACAGTCAGGAGAGTTATGGGATTACTAGATATGCAAGAGCAACTGGTAAAACTTCGACAAACAGTAGCCACGGCAATTGCAGAACAAAAACTCACCGAACGAGAATACAATAAGAATCTAGCAGAAGCCAACAAATGGCAACAAAGATCTCAATTAGCTAGAGATAAAGGAGATGAAAATCTCGCTCGCGAGGCATTGATTCGCCAAAAAAAATATGCTGATGCTGCTAACACCCTAAAAGTTCAGCTTGACACGCAAACTAATCAAGTGAGAACTCTCAAAAGTAATCTCATTGCTTTAGAAGAGCAAATATCTGAAGCTAAGAGAAATTTAGACGATCGCTCTTAGTTCGATTAAAAATAATATTTTCCAACCACTCATACAAAAAAATCCTCTAGCGGCAGAAAAATTGAGTATTTTAGTTGATTATTATAAATTAAGGTAAATTTTGCCTATAACAGATTAAATTTGCTCGACTCATTACCATTGTAATTTGGAGAGATTGTATGAGTAGTCTTACACTAGAAACAACAGTAGTTATTCAAAGCATTGATTTATAATGCAATGATTCGGGCACAGTAAGTGTAAGCCTGCTATCAAACTAAATCAGTTCATTCCAAAAGGATAAGACAGCGTCATGGGATTATTCGATCGCCTAGGTAGAGTTATTAGAGCCAATCTAAACGACCTAGTTAGCAAAGCTGAAGATCCAGAAAAGGTTCTAGAGCAAGCAGTAATAGATATGCAGGAGCAACTGGTACAACTGCGTCAAGCAGTAGCCAGAGCAATTGCAGAACAAAAACGTACTGAACAACAATACAACAATAACGTAGCAGAAGGCAACAAATGGCAACAAAGAGCGCAATTAGCTCTCAGTAAAGGAGATGAAAACCTCGCTCGCGAGGCATTGGTGCGCAAAAAAAATTATGCCGACGCTGCCAACACCCTAAAGACTCAGCTTGACGCACAAACTAACCAAGTGCAAACCCTCAAAAGCAATCTGATTGCTTTAGAAGGTAAAATATCTGAAGCTAAGACTAAGAAAAATATGCTCAAGGCAAGAGCTAAAGCTGCTGAAGCTAACAAGCAACTGCAAAGCACTGTAAGTAATATCGGAACTAGCAGTGCGATGGCAGCCTTCGAGCGCATGGAAGAAAAAGTCTTAGCACTAGAAGCAGAATCTGATTCAGCCTCAGAGCTTCAAGGATCTGGTCTAGAGCAGCAGTTTGCTCAGCTAGAAGCAGGTAGTGGGGTAGACGACGAATTAGCAGCAATGAAAGCTCAACTGTCAGGTGGCGCTCAACCCGCAGGACAATTACCCTCAGCCAAAGATACTCAATCGACTTCTAGCTCTAGTTCAGCTGTCGATGCAGAATTAGAAGAACTGCGATCGCAACTCAAAAAAATGTAGTCCGATCTCGGTTTTTACTTTTGAGAAGTCTGGGGAGCTATGATTCCAACGCTACAAAAGCTGTAGCAATTAGGGTTGGGATAGATATACTCCCCAGACTAATTTTATGTCCCGCCGCAAGAGATAATTAATATTGTTCGTGCCTGTATTTAAATAATTAGTATAGGACGTAATGATATGGCTAAATTAGGTAAATGGGCTATTTTAGTAACTCTTGGTTTGTTGATTTCTTTGCACAGCATAATATGTATTCCCCACGTACGAGGACAACAAAATCTCAACTCTTTGAATTTTCTCCCTTCTGAGACAAATAACATAATTGGAGATATTAGACTCGATGGCTACTATTTGTTTAGCCTTGCTGCACCAATTATTAAAGAAAATATTAGTAATAATAATAGTCAATCTTCTTCTTTAAGATTAAGAACAAATCGCATCCAAAGCCGTCTATATCAAATTATTAATTTGGGTTTTGAACCTCGTAAATTAATCGTTTGGAGCGAAAAAAATGAAGAATATTATGGGATTTATGCCACCGACACTCAAAGTCTGGGCAGGTTACAAATAATGATGGTAACTAATTTAGATGCCGTTATCGGAGGACAACCCCAACAACAATTAGCCGATCGATACAGTGCAATTATTAAAAATGCTTTGATTCGTGCCGATCGAGAAAGAGAATCAGCTTTTCTAATTAAGCAAAGTCTTACTAGTGGAATTGTACTGATAATAGCGATCGCCATCAGTAGTACCATACTTTTTTTTCAAAAGCGTCTAAAACAACAACAATTAAATTTACAATCAGTTGTAGAAACTACAGAAAAC
>JASJDA010000013.1 GCA_030065755.1 Prochloraceae cyanobacterium
ACCCCGCTCCACTTTTTATCAGACGATCCACTATGGTGCCAATAATTCAGCATCTCCTGGCTTGGGACTTCGTAGCCTAGGTTGAGAATTAGAATCTTCTTGAGATTCACTAGTAGTTTCTCGAGTTACTGGTTGTTGTTCTAAAAGTTTTGCTCCTTCGGGATTATAAATAGCAAATAGAGTGTTAACCAATTCATTGCGCTGGCGACGAGTTAAACTCTCAATTGCTTCACGATCGCTTTCGATAGGATTTTCCTTCAACCTACTGTGACCTGGATAGCGAGATTCTTGAAGCTCTTCGTTATAACCGAGATAATCCGCTATAGTTAACTTCCAGTCAAATCTCGAATTAACAGAACGACTTTTAACGTAAAAATGGTATCTGATCAGTCTGTTTACCAAGGTATTATTTTGTTCTACTTCCCCTGTTTCAGTACTGATATATTGATTCTCTTGAGGAATAAAACTGAGGCGCTGATAGAGGCGATCTGCGACTTGTTGGGGTCGCAGAATCTGAGCTGTAGCTTTTTGCGTCTCAAAAAGCTCGTAAGAGTCTAATTGGTGTATCTGTCCTCCCCACAAAAAGAGGAACAGACCGACACAGGCAAAAGCTAGTAACTTAAAAATTCGCCTAAAATGGTTGGGAGTCGATCGATATTCAGTCACCGATAATTTCTGGTTGAGTTAGCTCGTCGGACATTTCGATAATTGCTCGAATTGGAGGTTTCATCATCGGATCTTCAATATTATCAAAGTCTTCATAGCGACGACGTTTCGCTCGATTGGCAACTTGAACCGTGATTTTATAACGATTTGAAGCTGCCTTCATTAGCTCGTCAGCACGGTACATAATTTGATTAGAATCAAAGGTTTTTCTTTTTTGCATTGCCAATCTTAGTAGTTGGTTATCCTTGAATTGTAGCTTAAAGGGCAAAAAACGATTAATGAATACTATAAGTACAACTTCTATTCAAATTAATAGGCACAAAACCAGACGAGGATATACTAGGCATTGAGGTTGTAAAAAAATCTTCACAAAAAAAATCGTTATTCGAGTCTGAGTGTATCGAATAGCTTCCTATTTACACTTATCAGCAAACATGAACTCAGGAATTGACCTACAAGGAACTTTTATCGAATCCCTAAAGGATTTGGGACTATCGCCAGGCTTAGCCAAGCTAGTGTGGATGCCTTTACCGATGCTGTTAATGCTTATCGGTGCTACTGTAGGAGTTTTGGTGGCAGTTTGGCTGGAACGAAAAATCTCAGCCGCAGCTCAACAGAGAATTGGCCCAGAATATGCTGGACCTCTTGGCGTACTTCAGCCAGTAGTAGATGGGATTAAACTAGTCTTTAAAGAAGATATTATCCCAGCTAAATCAGATGCTTGGTTATTTACCCTCGGTCCAGTTTTAGTGGTAATACCAGTATTTCTTTCCTATCTAATTGTGCCTTTCGGACAGCATCTAGCGATTACAGATGTTAACGTGGGCATATTCCTCTGGATTGCTCTGTCTAGCATTGCTCCTATTGGTCTGTTGATGTCAGGTTATGCTTCCAACAACAAATACTCTCTTCTGGGAGGTTTAAGGGCAGCAGCACAGTCAATTAGCTACGAGATACCCTTAGCATTAGCAGTGCTAGCTATAGTCATGATGTCTAATAGCCTCAGCACCATTGATATTGTAGAACAGCAGTCTGGTTACGGGATTCTCGGCTGGAATATTTGGCGACAGCCAGTAGGTTTTGTCATTTTTTGGATTGCAGCTCTAGCAGAATGCGAACGCCTCCCCTTTGACTTACCTGAAGCAGAAGAAGAGCTAGTTGCTGGGTATCAGACCGAATATGCGGGAATGAAATTCGCCCTCTTTTATCTCGGATCTTACGTCAATTTAATTCTTTCGGCTCTAGTTTTTTCTGTTTTGTATTTAGGAGGTTGGGAATCTCCAATTCCTATGGACAGACTAGCTGGATGGATAGGAGTGAGCGAAAATACTCCTTGGTTGCAGGTAATTACTGCTACGATCGGTATTACCATGACTTTATTTAAGGCATATTTCCTCGTCTTCACAGCTATTCTTCTGCGCTGGACAGTTCCCCGCGTGCGCATTGACCAGCTACTGAATTTGGGATGGAAATTCCTTTTACCAGTATCTCTAGTTAACCTATTATTAACTGCTGCCCTCAAACTGACATTCCCTATTGCTTTTGGTGGGTAGTTAATAAAAGCTCTATTAGTAGTTAGTAGTTGCAAATTGAAAACAAATCTACTAACTACTAATAGCGGACAACAAACACAAAAAGAAAAACCACATGTTTAAAATCCTCAAGCAAATTAGCGATTACGCTAAAGAAAGCTTTCAAGCGGCAAAATACATCGGTGAAGGACTTTCTGTTACCTTCGACCACATGGGTCGTCGTCCCATTACAGTTCAGTATCCTTACGAAAAGCTAGTTCCTTCCGAACGGTTCAGAGGTAGAATTCACTATGAATTTGATAAGTGTATTTCCTGTGAAGTTTGCGTGCGGGTTTGTCCTATTAACCTACCTGTAGTTAACTGGGAATTTGACAAAAAATCTAAAAAGAAAAAGCTCAATCACTATAGCATAGATTTCGGTGTTTGTATCTTCTGCGGCAACTGCGTAGAATATTGCCCCACCAATTGCCTCTCAATGACAGAAGAATACGAACTAGCCACTTACGATCGTCACGAACTAAACTATGACAATGTAGCTTTAGGACGCTTGCCGTACAAAGTTACTCAAGATCCAATGGTTACACCTCTACGAGAATTGGGTTACTTACCTAAAGGAGTTATGGATCCTCACGATCTGCCAGCTGGTACTCAAAGAGCTGGTAAACATCCAGAGGATATTGTAGAGGAAATGAAATCGAAAGCATCAGAGGAAGAAAAAGTCAATTAATAGACTAAAATACCTCTAAAAATCTGAGAAACTGGGTTTAATTTGCCAAAAATCGCCCAGTTTCTCTAAATAGCTATTAACTTAGCTCGCCCAAAAAAAATAAGGAGAATAAAAGACTGTGAACATAGCTGAAGGGGTTCAAATAGTTTCGTTTGGCATCCTAGGTACGACGATGCTCGCTGCAGCTTTAGGGGTTGTCCTACTATCGAATATCGTCTATTCAGCTTTTCTACTAGGAGGAGTATTTGTCAGTATGGCTGGCATATATCTCTTACTCAATGCTGATTTCGTCGCAGCAGCGCAAATTCTAATTTATGTCGGTGCTATTAACGTACTGATTTTATTCGCCATCATGTTGGTGAACAAGCAAGAAGATTTTTCTGCTGTTCCCAAACGTTGGATTCGCAACGGTGCTACAGCTATAGTTTGTTTCGGTTTATTTGCTTTGTTAGGGACGATGGTTCTCATTACCCCTTGGTCTATTGCACCAGCTACTGCTGTAGCAGTTCAAGACACGGTCGTAGAGATTGGCAAGCATTTTTTCAGCGACTATTTGCTACCTTTTGAGCTAGCTTCCGTACTGCTATTAATGGCCATGGTAGGAGCAATTATTCTGGCTCGTCGCGATTTTATTCCAGAGCAGCTGGGAGTGCAACAAACAGCTTTGACTTTGCCAGAACAACCCCGCGAATCATCAGCAGGAAGTATTGCTTCTGATGAAATGCCATCGAGCTAAATAAAAATAGCTCCATTTCGATATTTTTTTATTGCAATTGTTGAAAGTTTTTTCGATCGCTAAAGAGGATTCATGCACGTCCAACTACAATACTGTTTATTAATAGCTGCTGCTCTTTTCTGTACTGGAATTTATGGTTTGATTACTAGCCGAAATGCAGTACGAGTATTAATGTCAATAGAATTACTGCTAAACGCGGTAAATCTCAATTTAATGGGATTCTCTAATTTCTTAGATCCAACCAGAATTAAAGGTCAGGTTTTTACCGTTTTCGTACTTACTGTAGCTGCAGCAGAAGCGGCAGTAGGATTGGCAATTATTCTAGCAATTTATCGCAACCGCGATACTGTAGATATGGAAAAATTCAATCTACTCAAGTGGTAGTTTGAAATAAAATATCAAAAAAGCGATCGCTGTTTAAATAAGGCGATCGCTTTTTTTGTTATATATAAAAAATACAAACATTAGACCTATTAAAAAAATATCAATCACAATCCCGATCGGGGTTGGTTTTCCCTTCTTCTTCCCGAACAATATGTTCGATAAGTTTTTCTTTAAAGACAATTAAAGATTCAGCGCTTTCTGTATTTACAGGTTTAGAAAATAAATATCCTTGTCCGTAAGTAAAATTTAATTCTCTCACAATCTCTAATTGTTGTTTGGTTTCTATTCCTTCAGCAACTAGATTCATTCCTAAAGTATTCCCTAGATTAGCAATTGCTCGAATTACTTCTAATTTTTCTCGATCGCATTCGAGATCTTTAACGAAAGAACGATCGATTTTGATCTTATCAATTGGTAATTGATATAAATAACTCAAAGAGGAGTAGCCAGTACCAAAATCATCGAGGGCTATTTTAATGTTTAGATCGAGTAATTCTTGAATAATTAATTTAGCTCTGTCGATATCTTTAATAAGAGTACTCTCAGTGATTTCCAAAATTAAATCTTGAGGTTGAAAACCTGTTGTTTGTAAAATTTCGCTAATTTTAGTAACAAAATTAGGTTGAGCAAATTGAATTGGTGAGATATTAACGCTAATAGTTAATCCCTTCCTATTATATTTCTCCTGCCATTGACGGGTTTGGTAGCAAACAGTACGTAAAATGTAGTCGCTAAGTGGCACGATCGTTCCCGTTTCTTCTGCTATGGGAATAAACTCAGCGGAAGAAATAAAACCTCTCTCTGGATGCCGCCAACGAGCTAAGGCTTCAAATCCGTAAATCAGGTCTTCTTTGACATCTATAATTGGTTGGTAAAAAACTTCTATTTGGTTTAATTCTAGCGCTCGCCGCAAGTTTTGTTCGTTTTCCAGTCTAGCTAAGGCCTGAGTATGCATGGTCTGGTCAAATAACTCGTAGCGATTTTTACCTAGATTTTTAGCACAATACATGGCATTGTCAGCATCCCGCAGAATTTCGTCTGCCTGATGATAAACTGTATCACTCCAGGCAATGCCAATACTCGTGGTCACAACTACCTCATAACCATTAAGATAAAAAGGTTTCTGTAGTTGAGAGACTATTCTTTGAGCGATTATAGTAGCTTGGCTAATGTCTTTAATTTTTTCTAGTAAAATAACGAACTCGTCTCCTCCAAGTCGTGCGACCTTATCTTGAGTGCGAGCAGATTGACTGATTCTCTCTGCTACAGAGATCAATAGTCGATCTCCAATAAGATGGCCGAGACTGTCATTGACGATCTTAAAACGATCCAAATCTAAAAAGAGGACAGCGAATTTATAATCATCGCATTGCTTTGTGAGTTCGATCGCTTCGTTAAGCAGATTCATAAACGAAGTACGATTTAATAGTCCTGTTAATCGATCGTGAAAAGCAATTTTTTTTAGCGAGGCAGTACGTTTTTCTACTTGCTGCTCTAAAGTAGAAAAAGATTGTTTTAGTTGAAGTGCCATTTTATTGAAAGAACTAGCTAGTTCTCCCACTTCATCAGATCTATTTATCTCTAAAGTTTTATCCCAATCTCCTTTAGCGATATCTTTAGCTGCTTGGTTCAGTTTTAGAATCGGTTTTGCCACCCACTGGCTGGTGAGAATGCCAGTGACGATCGCTACTATTAAAGCTACGATCGATAAGAAAATAGTATGGCGAGTGTTAGCGTCAATTGTAGAGTTAAAATCAGTTTCGGGAATGGCAATTACAATTAGCCAATCGATGCCAAACTTATCTTTAAGGCTTTGAACTTGTAAATAGTTTCGCGTCCCATCATCTCCTTGAAAATGAGATAATAAATCCTCAACTTTATTGAAGTCGCCGTATTCATTTAATAAATATTGTGCCGTTTTTTGAACGAGAATATCTTTACTTTCCGATATATTTAAACGAGATTGTTTGGAATTAGAAAATTTGAAAGGGGAAGAGTCAGTTGAAGTAGCAATTATGTTTCCATCACGCTCGATTATTATCGCTTTGGCATTAGGACTTATTTTTAGATTAGCTAAAAATTCACTAATTTGTCCTAAACTTAAAT
Source organism: Prochloraceae cyanobacterium (assembly GCA_030065755.1). Taxonomy (GTDB): domain Bacteria; phylum Cyanobacteriota; class Cyanobacteriia; order Cyanobacteriales; family JASJDA01; genus JASJDA01. The sequence continues at coordinate 6,152 of JASJDA010000013.1, forward strand.
CGCTAGCTAAAACCCCAAGAAATTCTCCTGAATTATTGTAGATTGGCGTAACTGGACTTATACCCAAGACTTTATCATTAGAAGAAGCAAATGAATAAATCGAACTCCAGGTCGGGAGTCTTGTTTTCTCTGCTGCTCGATACCAGTTTCTAACCCTCGGATCGTATATTTTAGATGTAATTAAATTATTAGTGGTATTTCCTCGATCGTCCAATAGATAAGTATTTCGATTGGGAACGGTAGAACTATCTCGAATGTGTAAAAAATATTGACCGTCATTTTTTTGTTGAATTCCGATAAAATTTCCTTGTCGATCGCTAAAATAAAGGTAAGACAAAGAGTCAATATTTTTTACTTCTTGCCAAAAATAATTTTGTATTTGCGAGTAGTTGTTTAAACTAATAATTTGACTTTCAATGCTCGCAGAGATCGATTGATGTATTAAATGAGATTTGTCTAAATAGTTAAGCACCTGCTCTTTGACATTACTAGTAGCTCGATCGCTCAATTTAACCGCAAGATCGTCTACTGTTTTTTTACTATTTGTGTAAGACAGATAGCTTATGACCCCTACCGCAGCAGAAACTTGCATCACAAAGGGAACTATTAGGATAGTTTTTAGCGAAGCTTTATTAAAAAATTTAGAGGTGTAAGCTCGCAGATGTTTTAATACTACCATTTTTATTAATTTTTATCGATCTCAAAAAGAACGATTGATTTTTTAGCTATAGTTATTTATATTATTCGATCCTTTTATTTCAAAAAGCTTTGTGTAAATTGCTGAAATTTCAGCTATTTATAGCTGAAATTATAGCTAGCAGTTGTGTAAATTATAGCTATTCTACTACATATGAATGATATTTTTATTTGATATTTGGGTAATTTAAAAGTATCAAATTATGACTTTTCCTGGTTTTTTTCACGTAGAGTTTTTGCTCGATCGACAAGATTTTGAAAGAAATCTGTTTCGACAATTTCTTGTACCTGTTTTTTGCGTTTTTCTCGATCGATTTCAATACTAAGTTTGCGTACTTGTTGTTTCAATTTTTTCTCGCGGCTGTAAACTTGACGCGCCATATTTTTAAAGACACGGGCCAATTGTCCTAGTTCGTCAGTACGAGTGGCAATAGTGTTCAATTTATCCAGTTCAAATTTTTCTTCTTCAATATCTCCAGCCACATTAGCAACGCAAAGAATTGGTCTAGCAATGAGTCGATCGGTCGCAAATACTGCTAAACCTACTGTAGTTAAGCTAAAAACTACGATCGCAATTAACAAAATCTCTTTATTTCTCTTAATCTCGTCTAAATAACTGTTTTCCGGAATTACCGTAACCACTACCCAATCTAAGTATCCAATAGGAGTGAGAGAAACATAATATTTTTCCTTTGACTTTGGATCTGTATAGGCATACTTTTGCAAGGATTTAGCTTCACTTATGGATACCAAATTAGTGCTTATGGCTTTGCTTGCATATTGCAGTAGTGGGTTTTTAGTATCGCTTAAATGTTCTAATTGGAAAGCATTCCGATCTGCGGTTCGAGCGGGCATAACTTCATTAAAATCTGTAGAAGCAATCAATTCATTTTTAGAGTTAATAATAAATACTTCACTTTCTTTTTGCTCTCGCAGTTGTCTTAAATATTCAGAAAGTTGTTTTAATTCAATTCCTACTCCAATAACACCAATAGTTTTGCCTTCTTTTTCTACAGTTACTGTGCCATCCATTCCTGGAGCATTACTAGAACGATAAATATATACTGTCCAAGCAGGTTTTTCGGGATTTTTAATCGCGTTTTTATACCAAGGCCTATTTGGCGCATAAAAAGGCGGATTCATTTCTTCTTGAAAAGAGTCAGTTTTTACCCACTTATTGTTTTGTAATTCATAAGTATTTACAGTCTTAGTCGTAATTTTATTTTCTTCATTCCAGTCGCGAAAATGGAACCGAATCATATCTTTTGAAATTCTCCGCGCCCCAAAAAAATCTCCATTGGCATCGCCAAACTGAACCCAGGTAAAGTTAGGATTTGCCTGTGCGACATTCACAAGAAAAGCTTCTTTTTCCTTGAGGTTAGAAAAATTAATTAAACTTTGACTAAAACTACTTTGAAGTAACTTTTGGGCAGATTGGGTACTAGCAAAAAGCTGTTCTACCTCTTTAGAAGCTCCTAGAGCAAATTGATCGTTAACTTGAGAAATAATCTTGTCAATATTGTGTCTAGAAACTATTAACCAAGGAAGGTATACGATTGTAGCAGTAATACTGACAGTTGCTAAAACTGCAGCTACGAGAGTAGTTTTTAAACCTGGGTTTTTTGGGAAACGTTGAAGATATTTAATTAGCTTCATTAATAAATTCCTTTCTTTTTCTTTTTATTAGAGTCAGCAATGACAGCCGTAGCTGCTATCCCCGTATGAACTATGGCAAGAGTGCGGAATGGATCCATAATCGGATCGATCGCAATAAATAAAACTAAAACAGCATCGATGGGCAATTGGAGCTGATCTAGAACCAAACTAAGCATAGTAAGAGTCAAAATACCTGTCACCCCCGAAGTAGCCATCCCCGCCAAAATCGAACCGGTAACTATAATAAAAAGTTCTAGCCAACCCAACTGCGTTTGATACAATTGAGCGACAAATACACTCGCAAGAGCAAAGTAAATAACGCTGCCAAATCGACACAAAGTAATTGACAAAGGTGCAACTAAATTAATAGTCTGGCGATCGAAAAATAGTTGTTTGGTCAAAGTGGAGATAGAAGCAGGCAAACAGGCTAGACTACTAGTAGTGACCAAAGCCAAAATTGTCGGTTCTTTAAGGGCTGATACAACCTCAAATATAGATTGCTTCGTTTGTTTCCAAATAACTAAGGTACTCAGACAATATATGAGTGCAAAAGTACCGATCGAGATGATAATAAAATTCAGCATTGAAAATATTACGTCTATCCCTACTTTAGATAACTGGTTGGCTAGCAGGCTGCACAATCCAAAAGGTAATGCAATAGTCAACCAGCTAATTACCTGATTAAAGGTTTTATAAGTACTGTCTAGAATATTGAAGATTGTTTTTGTAGAATCGGCAGCTAACAATCCTAAGGAAATACCGCAAATAATCGCAAAAACAAGTACTTTTAAAGTTTGACCTTCACTTAGTGCATTAAATATATTTTCAGGCACTAGATTCAGCAAAAAATTGCTTAGATCGGGTTGTTTCTCTACGGGAAGAGGGCCAGTTAGAGAAATTTCTAAGTCCAGCCCAGATTTATTAACTAAAATACCGAGAGTTTCTAAAGTTGATGAAGTTAAATTTTGCCCTGGGCCTGTAATTTGTGCTGAGGCTACGGCAATTATACTAACTAAGAGTAATCCTACAGGAAAGGCAATCAGAATTCGACGAACATATTGTGCGGCATTCTGACTCTTCATGAGTCTTCCAATACTAATAGTAATTGCCGAAAGCAGAATCGGTAGAACGCACATTTTCAGCAAACCCAAATAAACAATTCCAAAGGGTGCTATTATTTTTGTTATTCCTATTTGGAAAGTCCCTATATATATGCCGAGAGCAACGCTAACTAAGATTGCCCAGGGGCTAGATAGCCAGGTTATAGAAATGGGATTTGACTGTGGTATGTATTGATTTTTCATAGTATCTAAACATAAGTAGTGAACAGAATTATTAATTTTTGGCAGACGTGTATTGCGAATATTCTTTGAGAATTGTGTCAGCAGTATATTCTGATGGCATTGTTTCTAGGTACTGATTGACGAAAGCTAGCAATTGCTCGCTATCCCAGGGAAAAGCCATGGCAATATAGTCTTGCGTGTCAGTTAAAGCAATAGTCTTTAAATTTAGAGCGATATCGGGTTGGTTGAAAACGACTTTTTTAATTTCTAATTCGTCTCGATAACCTGCTAGGATTTGCCCTGTAGTAACTGCTTCAACAATTTCAGACCAAGAGGAAAATTCCACAATCTTTGCTTGAGGAAATTTCTGTTTCAGGAAGTTTACGTAAGAAGAACCTTTAATAACTCCCACCTCGCCTCGTAAATCTCTAATGGTTTCGGTTATGCTTCTACGTCTAGTTTGTTGTGCGAGCTGAAGGCGATTGACTAGCAAACCTTGTCGCATTTTGAGGTAGGGAGAAGAAAAGCGAACTAGCTTTGCTCGACTCAAAGTTCTGCTCAACTTGGAAATAGCGATATCAGCATCTAGTTGGTAAACTCGATCGACAACTTCGTTAAAAGTTTTGGCCGTGCGATCGAATTCCAAAGTAACTCCTAATTGTTTGGCGATCTCCCCAGCAATTTTAACGTCGAGTCCCTCTAATCGATCGCTATCAGCCGAGGTAAAAAAAGGTGGATTGTCTTTGCCTAAAATAGCAACCACCAGTTTTCCCCGATCCAAAATGCGCTTAATGTCAGGAGACATACTAGATCTAACTTGAGCTGGAACTGCTTTTTCTCCTGCAGCTATAGCTTTGGGAGTATCTAAAATGGTACAGATACCTAAAAAAATGGCCACTAAAGCGATCGATATCAAAATCTTAAGTTTTCTGAGATTGGGCATAATTCCTCCTAGGCTGCTGCGATCTGCGAGTTCAATTGGGGGGAGTTTAATTGAGTACCGTCGAAGGCCAGATCGATCGATACTTTGGCTGCCACAGAAAGGGGATCTACCACTTTTAGGGGTAAATTTTTCATCCTACTGAGGGCTATTGATAGTTCGGTGCATCCAGCCACCACTAACTCAGCTCCTCGATCGGCTAGATAGAAAACTGCTCTTTCCAACACCTGAAATACTTGCTCTGACACCCTAGACCCAGTAGTTTTGATTCCCCACTCAGGAGAATATATTGCTTGCATTACCTCATTTTGAATCTCCGAATCTAAGGGAGGAAAAACAGGAATTAAACCAGTCTGAAGCAGATAAGAATTGTATAAGCTATTAGAGAGGGTTCCTGACGTTGCTAGCACGCCTACTTGGGTCACAGTGGGGTATTGTTTGACGATCGTATCGATAGTAGATTCGATTAAGTGAACCCAGGGAATGTCAAGCTGGGGCTGAACTCGATCGTAAAAGACATGGGCGGTATTGCAGGTAACAATTAAAAAGTCTGCACCTGCTTTTTGTAACAGTTTTCCGTACCTGACTAAATGAGGGACGCAATCTGGAGCCTCTCCAGAAAGGCTTTTGGTTCGGTCTGGGATGTCTGTTGCAGAAACCAAAATCCATACTGGATATTCTTGGTCGCAGCAGCTTCCTCTTTTAGCACTTTCTTTGAGGAGTCTCAGTTCAAACTCGATATGTGCTAAAGGCCCCAATCCGCCTAAAATACCTGGAATGGCAATTTGTTTTGTGAGATTTGATAGTGGTTTATTTTTTTGTCGTAGCATGGATTCTAAGTAAATAGCGCTGCTGATTAATAACAGATACGGGGGATTGCACAAATTAGCTACGGTTAAGCCCACAGCCAAGAGCATTAATAGTCCCTTTGATTAGTTAGATAAGTCGCAGCTATTTTTTAAAAGAATATACTTAGGTAGTAGACAATTAATATCTGCGGTAATTACCTAACTTTAAAAAGCGATTTCTAATATATATAATTCCCAGAATTTTTTTTTTATTATCAAGCACGTAAATTAATACGCCATCGCTAAAGACAAAAATAGCAACCGTTCTTGTTAAAGCATATTTATCTCGTTTTGTCCTCCGTCAAAAGTCATGCATTCAAAATTCAAAAATACAACCAAAAAATTTTTTACTTTTGAGGTCAAAGGGTTACAAGATAAACAAATAATCTAGTTTCAACTCTTCGATCGAATCTTGAAAGCCATCGTCGAGCAGTGTAAAATCATATTTTTTGCGCAAAATATTAGGAATTTCTCCTACTCTAAGACATAAAGTAAATAAATATATTTTTTCGCAATTTTTTCTAGGGTTTTATCTGCTTTTTTTTTCGTTTGCTTACTTCACAAGCTGCTTCTTGGCAAGAGCATTTTCCCTAAATACGATCGCCGATAAAGTAAGTAAATTCATCTCGACCCAGTCGAAAAATTACCAAACTCGCGATCGAGATAAAGTCGAGCATTCGCCCATTAACAGTTATCAGTTAAAAGTTTATGAGATTCATCTTTGGGTCGGCTGTCCCTCATCATAGGCATTGATAACAGTTCGCTGGTTTATTTGTTGTTAAAATACAGAACTATGATTTTTAAAAGCCGTGTACTCTTCTTCAGAAATAATCTATTTGAGTGAATTTCAACCCATAGCAGCGATCTCAACTACTCCAAGAGGGGCAAAAACTCTACAACCTCTGTGTCAAAACGCAGGTGTAACTCTTTGGATACCAGAATCTATAGGGGATCTAGATAATACCCGAGTCTACAGAAGTTCTCTGAAAACCCATATAGCCTCTATTTGGCAGCAAAATCGCGCTTTTGTCTTTTGTTTAGCTGCAGGGGCAGTTGTGCGTCTTATTGCCCCTCTACTAGAGGATAAATCCATCGATCCGGCTGTGATAGTAATTGACTCGCGAGGTCGTTTTGTAATTAGTTTGTCTGGGGGTCATATTGGAGGTGCCGATCGCTTAGCAGAATTAATTGCCAGTCAAATAGGCGCAACAGCAATCTTAACAGGAGCATCTGCTGGTCTAAATTTACCAGGAATTGACGTTTTAGGGACTCCTTTTGGTTGGGTTAGGGGTGAAGGTGACTGGACTGGTGTAAGTGCGGCGATCGCCCGCCAACAAACAGTACAAGTAATTCAAGAAGCAGGTTCCACTCTGTGGCAAAAACATTTACCATCAGAACATTCTTTCTATTTTGGCTTTCCCAAAGATACAGAAGATATATCTCCTCAAGCAAGAGTCTGGATTAGTTTTAGTAAAAGAAAGTTTGTCCCGACTTCAGATATGCCTGGAATACAATGGCATCCCAGGGTTTTATGGGTAGGAATTGGTTGCGAAAGAGGTACGTCTAGAAAGTTAATCGAGACAGCTATTGAAACAGTATTTAAGCGCTATCATTTAGCCACAGAAGCGATCGCCGGAATAGCTACGATCGATATCAAAGCAGACGAGGAAGGAATATTGGAATTATGTCGCGAGCGCAATTTTCCTTTAAAAACTTTCCCAGCCACTCTCTTAAGTCAAGTAGAAGTACCCACTCCATCAACTGTTGTCGATCGAGAAGTAGGAACTCCAAGTGTGGCTGAAGCTGCTGCTTTACTTACACAGGAGAAACAAACAACTTTAGTTGTTCCCAAACAAATTTTTAAAACAGATGGAGAAAAGGGTGCCGTTACTGTAGCGATCGCGATCGCCAATATAGAATATACTGCCAGAGATGGTCGTTTATTTCTAGTCGGTATTGGCCCTGGAAATTTAGACCAAATGACGATCGCAGCTAAAACTTCCATAACAGAAGCAGATGCAGTAATTGGCTATTCTCTATATACCGATCTGATTGCTCCTTTACGTCGTCGAGGACAAATTGTCGAATCTTTTTCTATTACTCAGGAAAGACAAAGGGCGCAAAGAGCAATAGAATTAGCTCAGTGGGGTTTAACTGTGGCTGTAGTTTCTTCTGGTGACTGCGGTATTTATGGCATGGCAGGATTAGTATTAGAAGAACTTCAACTCAATGAGTGGGATGGTAACAAGCCTAAAGTTGATGTTTTTCCTGGAATTACTGCCATGCAAGCCGCAGCAGCTAGAGTAGGAACACCTCTGATGCACGATTTTTGTGCTATTAGTTTAAGCGACCTCTTGACTCCCTGGAAAGTAATCGAAAAGCGTCTAGAAGCTGCTGCTATGGGTGATTTCGTAACTGCTATCTATAATCCTCGATCGGCCCGAAGAACCAAACAGATCGCGATCGCTCAGCAGATTTTCTTAAAATACCGCTCTCCTACTACTACAGTGGCGATCGTTCGTTCTGCATATCGCCAAGACGAACAAATCACTCTTACTACCCTTGACAAAATGCTTCTCATACCCATTGATATGTTGACTGCGGTATTAATTGGAAACGGTAGTACCCGCAATTATGCTAATTGGATGATTACTCCACGAGGTTATTTGACCGAGGCTTTCACCTCGGAAGGGAGAGAACAAGGGGAAGAAAGCGGAGGGCAACTAGAACTTTAATTTTACTTTTTCGATCTTTGTGAAGAAAAAATCTCACTCTTTTAGCTTCGCTAAAAGAATGGGAATCGTACTAACATATTGGAGAACTCCTCATGAAAGTAACGGACAAAAATCAATCGAATGGCAAATTAAGCGGAAAAAAAATTGAGTTGTTCGTAGAGAAAGCTATTTTTAATTCTAGATGGTTGTTGACTCCATTTTATTTATGCTTTATCTTAGTGATTTTACTAGTTTTTGCCAAGTTTTGTCAGGAGTTTGTTAAAGTAATACCTTTGGCAATATCCCCAGGAGATAGCGGGGAAATTATTATTGCTATTCTAGATATAATTGACTTACTTCTCATGGCCAATTTATTACTCATTATCGTATTTAGTGGATATGAAAGCTTTGTCTCTAAATTTGATATAGGTCAACAAGAAGATCGTCCGGAGTGGATGAGTCACATCACCTATTCCAGCTTGAAAATTAAAGTTATTGGTTCAATAGTGACGATCTCGGCTATAGATTTATTGAGATCGTTTATTAATGTCAATGAAATGACCAACGAACAGCTATTTTGGCGAGTGATTATTCATTTGACTTTCGTAGTATCTGGAGTTCTGTTTGCTATTATGGATAAGACAATTGAACGGGAACACTGAAGCTAAATGCTCAGTAAAATTTGACTAAAAGGTAAAAGAAAAAGAATGAAAGATGAATTTTTGGGTTTTAAGGCCCTTAACTATTGAAGGAATAAAAGTAAAGATAGGAAAATTCATCGGTCATTCTCGTCCCTTCGTCCCGATCGCATTCCCTCTGATATGACTTAGAAAACAAATTATGACTCTTCATTATCTTTATGACGAGATAGGCAAGGAAGCTCGCCACTAAAAAGATAAAAATCGTACAACACTATTTTGGATGACGAAGAGGGAGAAATTAAAACTAAAATGATTGATATCTAAATCTTTATAGGGATATAAGCTCGTTTATAGTAGGTATAACTATGTTTAATTGGTTTCGTCGCCAAATGGGAATAAACGAAGAAGCATCTTCGCAACGTTCCTCCCAACAAGAAAAAACAAAACAGCCAGAGGCTAAACCGATCGAGTCGGAAGAAACAGAAGCCAAAGATTTACAGCAAAAACAAGAGGAGCTAAACTGGGCAAAAACAGCATATCAAAACATTCAGGAGCAGAAAACGGCAGAAGAGACAAAAGCCCGATCGGAAGTACAAACACCAGAGAAAACTATCCCAACTCCATCTTCTAGGGAGTCTCTGTCGGAGGATAAGTCAGAAAGTTTAGAACCTTTGAAAGAATCTGGCATTTCCACGTCAACGCCTCCAGAAAAAGAAACTCCAGAGGTTCAATTTGACGAGGATTTTGTGTGGTCGTCAAAAGTTTTGGCATCCCAAGGAAGAACCCCCGAAGACGTTTCAGAAGAAGAAATTAGCTGGTTGAAACGACTGCGCCAAGGACTGGGTAAAACTCGAAAAGGTTTAGTTAATCAATTAAGAACGACGATCGGTCACGGACTCGATGAAGAAGCAGCGAGCGACATTGAGGCAATACTATTACAAGCTGACGTAGGAATTGAGGCAACAGAGTATATAATTGATACGCTAGGAAATAAATTGCGAGACGAATCCTTGTCCTCACAACAAGCGATCGCCTACCTGAAAACTATAATTCAACAAATACTCGACGAACCTCTCAAAGCCTTAGAAAATCCTGGTTTTGCTCCAGAAAAAGACAATCTCAACATCTGGTTGCTCACAGGAGTTAACGGTGCTGGCAAAACCACAACGATCGGCAAACTTGCTAATCTAGCGCAAAAAGCTGGTTATAGCTGCATTATTGCCGCTGCCGACACCTTCCGTGCTGCCGCCGTCGAACAAGTAAAAACTTGGGGGCAAAGAGCGAAGACAGAAGTGATAGCTAACCCTGGAAAAAATACCGACCCAGCAGCAGTAGTTTTTGACGCGATCGCTGCCGCACAAGCCCGCCACGCTGAATTACTCTTAGTAGATACAGCCGGACGCTTGCAAAATAAGAAAAATCTCATGGAGGAATTAGCAAAGATCCGTAGAATAATCGATCGCAAAGCTCCCAACGCCAAAGTAGAATCTCTGCTAGTCTTAGATGCCACTATGGGACAAAATGGTTTGCGCCAAGCCGAAGTGTTTTCCGAAGCAGCAAAACTAAGTGGTGTAGTATTAACCAAACTAGATGGCAGTGCCAAAGGAGGTGTAGCCCTCGCCATAGCTCGACAACTAAATTTACCAATTCGTTTTATCGGTGCTGGAGAAGGAATAGAAGATTTACGACCGTTTTCCAGCTACGAATTTGTTGAAGCTTTAATTGAAGGGTGAGTATCATAAGGATTACTTAGTTTATTGTTTGTCCCATTGTTAGGTTTTAAATCTAATTGTGTATCCCACAGCAATATGTCTTCAAATATCTTGCCAAAAAAATCAAACAAAGCTATCATTGACCAATTCTAGTTAGATGTAAAGTTATTTTCTTTACCAATACCAATTTTAATGTGTTAGTTTTCACAAGAAATGGTATAAGACTGTGGGATAGAAAACTTTTTCTTTTAAGCGCCCTATGTCGAAAAGTTAAAACCAACTATATAATGTAGTCTTAACAAGACAACAAGCGCTTATCCAACCAGTTAAAGACAATAACAAAACATCTATTTTCTCCTAATCATTTTTCTCTTGTCTGATGCAATGACTGCTGTGCCAATATCTAGCCAGACATCCTCAAAGAAAAACGCTCCAACAGAAAGCGTGATAATAGAATCAACACCAGTCTTGGCACTTAAAGAGCTGGTGGCAAACCTGCATAAAGAACAAAACAAGATCCAAAACTTGTTGAGTTCTCTGAGTTTTGCTCTGCGCAGCTTCAATAACTTAAATCAGTTTTTGGAGTTGACTCCTTTAATAACAGCAAGAGTAACTGATGCTGAAGGAGGGGCGCTAATTCTATTAAAGCCAAACGGCCAAGCTCGTCTGGAACAGCTACACTGTCAAGACACTAATAAGTGTCGGAGTATTCGTCCAGTGCTAGAGCAAATAACTCGTCGTATCTCTAGCAATAACTCAAATTTTGAATCGAACAAAAAAGCAATAAATTCCCATTCCTGGTCGGGATATCTCGATGAAGAAATTAGGCGGGAGTTGGGTTCCAAGGTGCAGATGTTCGGCATTCCCATATTGGTCAAGAATGTTGAAAGAGGTCGTCTCTACGTATTTAGCAGTGATAAAGAATACGTGTGGACTCCCATGCGACAAAAATTACTGCAATTGGTCGCAGATCAAACAGCGGTAGCTATTGCTAACAACGAACTGACTGTTGAATTGCGATCGAAACAAAGTCAGGATCGCGAGTTAGAAATAGCTTCGGAGATACAGCTGAGATTACTGCCGAGGGAGTGTCCTAAAATTAAAGGGGTGGAATTAGCAGCAGATTGTAAGACGGCGCGCCGCATTGGAGGAGATTATTACGATTTTATTCCCACTAACTACGATCGCCTGCGAGACTCTGAAGCCGAGGAACATGCACGCTCGACTTGCGTACCCTGGAGCGTAGTTATTGGGGACGTTATGGGAAAAGGAGTTCCTGCTGGTTTAATTATGACCATGACGCGAGGAATGTTGCGGGCGGAAGTCCTCAACCGCCACTCCCCAGCGAAGATTTTAGAACATTTAAATAGGGTGATGTATGCAGATCTAGAAAACTCCCGTCGCTTTGTTACCCTATTTTATTCGGAGTACGATCCCAAAACCGGAATTCTCTCATATAGTAATGCCGCTCACAATCCTCCTTTATTGTGGAAAGCTCAAAGCGGTTCGATACAAAAGTTAGATGCTTGGGGTATGTTAATCGGATTGGATATTGATTCTAATTATGAAGATGCCCAGATTCAGCTGGATCCAGGAGATACAATTATTTATTATACCGATGGGTTTACTGAAGCCCACAATCCACACGGAGAGCTCTTCGGTCCTATCAATGTTAACGATATCCTAGATGAAGAGAATCTATTTGTTAGTTCTTTTGAATGGGCAGCTAAGCACTGCGAGACGGCCCAAGAAATTCTAGATTATCTCTTCGATCGAGTAGGCAAGTTTATTGGTGACGACAATAACAATAGTGACGATATGACTTTGGTGGTTATGAAGGTAAAATCTTCTGAGTAAATTTTATTTCCTTGAGAGCAATTAGTATTGGAGAACACTGGCATATTAAACAAAAATCGAGCAAGCTAAACAAGTAGTAATTAATCAAAAAACAAGAGCTGGTAAGATTTATGATTATTGCGGACAACTCAACTATTTGCGCTCAACTAATAGATTATTTGCCAATCGAGCAAATGTCTCATCTTGTAAACGAACAGCTAATACCAGCAATAACCGTATTAGCCCAGGGCTATCAAGATATAGAAGATATAGATGTCATAGCACAGATGCAAGATGCTTACAACAACTTTATTCAGTCCGGTCAAGTCTGGGCTTTGGGTATTGGGGTAGTTCTCGGTTATATTTTTAGAGCTTTTACGGCTTATTAAGTTAAATAAATCTTTAACCTTTGAATCAGAAGAAAACAGTGACGGAAAAAAAGACTTGGAGCGATCGTTTTGAAGGGAGTCTTCACCCCGCGATCGCTCGTTTCAACGCCAGTATCGGTTTTGATATCGAATTAATTGAATACGATCTCACCGGTTCGATCGCTCACGCTAAAATGCTCGCCCATACTGGCATTATTTCTGTTGCCGAAGCAGAAGTTTTAGTAGCAGGTTTAGAACAAGTTCGCACTGAATATCGAGAAGGGAAGTTTAACCCAGGTATCGAACAAGAAGACGTTCACTTTGCTGTCGAAAGACGCTTGACAGAAATAGTCGGAGATGCTGGCAAAAAATTACACACGGCTCGATCGCGTAACGACCAAGTAGCCACCGATATCCGCCTCTATTTAAGAGACCAGATCGAGCAGATCCGGACTCAGTTGCGGGAATTTCAACAAATTATTCTCGATCTCGCACAAAAGAACGTAGAAACTCTAATTCCTGGCTATACTCACCTACAAAGGGCCCAGCCTCTAAGTCTAGCCCATCACCTCTTAGCTTACTTCCAAATGGCACAAAGGGACTGGGAACGCCTTGGAGAAATATATCGGCGCACTAACATCTTACCCCTGGGAAGCGGCGCTCTGGCAGGAACGACTTTTCCTATCGATCGAGAATATACCGCTTCTTTATTGAATTTTGATGGAATTTGTGCTAATAGCTTGGACGGAGTCAGCGATCGAGACTTTGCGATCGAATTTCTCAGTGCGGCTAGTTTGATTGTGGTTCACTTGAGTCGTCTGAGCGAAGAAATTATTCTTTGGTCATCTGAAGAATTTGGGTTTGTGACTCTCAAAGATAGCTGCGCCACTGGTTCTAGCATTATGCCCCAAAAGAAAAATCCTGACGTTCCCGAATTGGTAAGGGGAAAAACTGGGCGTGTTTTCGGACACTTACAGGGGATGTTAGTCTTAATGAAAGGATTGCCCTTAGCTTACAATAAAGACCTGCAAGAAGACAAAGAAGCTATTTTTGACGGGGTAAGAACAGTTAAGGCCTGTCTGGAAGCCATGAGTGTTTTATTGCAAGAAGGAATAGAATTTCGCACCTCTCGTTTGGCGCAGGCTGTAGCTGAAGACTTTTCCAATGCCACCGACGTAGCAGATTATCTAGCGGCGCGAGGGGTTCCGTTTCGAGAAGCATATAATTTAGTCGGAAAAGTGGTTAAAACTTCTCTGGCGGCTGGAAAACTTCTCAAAGACTTAACTTTAGAAGAATGGAAGCAATTACACCCAGCTTTTGAAGAAGATATCTACTTAGCGATCGCTCCCAAACAGGTAGTTGCAGCGCGTAATAGTTACGGGGGTACGGGCTTTAAACGGGTAAGAGAGGCGATCGAACGAGCAAAAGATTTACTGCTAGAGCAAAAATAATTTTAATTCTGCCCCAAGTTCGTTACGATATCTTGATTAGATTAAAGATATCGTAAATAATTGTTGAGTTTGATTAGGATTATTTTCTAAATATAACTATTCGTGGATAATTATAGTTAACGAAATATGTATTTAATTATACATGTATAACAAAAAACTATAAAACTTATCAAAAACCAAAAGAATGGCTAAACAAGTGAGTCGCTATCAAACTATAGATTCTCAAAGAGAGATAAACATAGAACAAATGGAAAAGTACGATGCTAAGGCGATCGCGCGCTATTATCGCTATCGACCTTGGCAATACATTTGGCGGACTTTGAGTGTTGTCTACTTGTTCGCTGTATTTTTATTGAGCTTGCAGTGGGATAAGTGGAGCAACCAAACAGAGAAAAATAAATACAAACGCGCAGCTGAATTGCGAGAATTACTTACCCGTTTAGGCCCTACTTTTATTAAAGTCGGTCAAGCCCTCTCAACGCGACCAGATTTAGTCCGTAAAGACTTTCTCGCAGAATTAGTTAAGTTACAAGACCAACTGCCACCTTTTGACAACGAGATGGCTTTTGCCATCATTGAAGAACAAATAAATCACAGCGTAGACGAAGTTTATCGAGAAATTTCCCCTCATCCCATAGCTGCAGCTAGCCTCGGTCAAGTATATCGTGCTGTTTTACACACTGGAGAAGAGGTAGCCGTTAAAGTACAGCGACCCAACCTAAGACCGATTCTAAGTCTCGACCTGTTTTTAATGCGCTGTGGCGCAAATTGGTTGGCTCCTTGGTTACCTCTCAATCTCGGACACGATCTAACTCTAATTATAGATGAATTTGGCATCAAACTTTTTGAAGAAGTAAATTACATTAACGAAGGACACAACGCGGAAAAATTTGCTGCTAATTTTCAGGACGATCCAGAAATTAAAGTTCCTAAAATTTACTGGGAATATAGCAGTCACTGCGTCCTTACTTTAGAGTGGATTAACGGCTTTAAATTGACTGATACCGACAAAATTAAAGCAGCTGGTTTAGATACCGATTCTCTAATTAGAATTGGGGTTACTTCTGGATTGAGACAATTATTAGAACATGGGTTTTTCCACGCCGATCCCCATCCAGGAAACTTATTCGCCACCCCTGACGGTCGTATGGCTTTTATCGACTTTGGCATGATGGATCAGCTAACGGAAAAATCCAAAGAAACAATTGCCAGTGCCGTAGTACAACTGATTAATCGAGATTACCAGGCCTTAACTAAAGATTTCGTCGAGCTGGGCTTTTTGAGTTCTCAAACAAACATAGAACCAATTATTCCTGCCTTAGAAAAAGTATTAGGAAGTGCTGTAGAACAAAATGTCAAAAACTTTAACATCAAGACTATTACAGACGATTTTTCAGAGTTAATGTTCGACTATCCTTTCCGCGTACCAGCGCAATTTGCTCTGATTATTCGTTCTTTGGTGACTCAGGAAGGACTAGCCCTTTCCTTAAACCCCAATTTCAAAATTGTTGAAGTCTCTTATCCATATGTTGCTAGGCGCCTCTTAACAGGAGAATCCCCCGAAATGCGTCGGCGCTTGATTGATGTCTTGTTTAAAGATGGCAAGTTCCAGTGGCAAAGGCTAGAAAATATGATTGAGATCGCTCGATCGGACAATAAATTTGATATTCTACCTACTGCTGGTCTGGGTTTGCGCTATCTCCTATCTGATGAAGGTCAATACCTGCGTCGCGAACTATTAATGGCATTAACCGAAGACGATCGGCTCCATACCGAACAAGTACAGCGTATCTGGGCTTTAGTAAGAGAAGACTTACAACCAAACCGATTGTTTGATTTTGCTATCAAAGCCTTTCAGGAAATTTCTCTCGATACAGTAGCCGCGATCGTTCCCAAGGAAAATAATATTGAGATACATTGATTAAGGATTATTTAAGAATTGACATCTCATGTACTATTTTCCCACACCGTCATATATTTTAATGGTTTTCGGTTTGTTTGCCGGCATAACCTCTGGCTTAGCTTTTGAAGCTACTCTCAAACAAAGAGTTCAAATGTCTATGTCCACTTCTAATCAAACAAAAAGGAAAATACCGAGATGGGAGCTATTTGTGCCATTTCTGGGAATTTGTACGGGTATTTGCGTGTTTTTGGCATCTGGCTTAGGTATTTTTAATATTGTCAATAAAATTGCCTATGCAATCTCTTTACCCGTAACGATTTTAATGGCAAGTCTTATATGGTCTCAATTGAGCAAATTATTGTTGCGATTTGAGCAAGGCAACTTGAAGGAAGCAGATTTCGATACTTTAGAGTAATAGCGATATCTCTATCTTTAGACTTAAGCAAGAATCCCACGGTGGCATGCTACCGTGGGATTCTTAAATGAAATATTTGTCTTTCGAGGGCAGTTGAGATTGAAGCAAAAGAATCTCAAGTTTCTCCTAAATTATACTGACTATCTTAAGTTGAAAATTTTTATGAGGAATGGATATAACACCTAAATAAATCTCATTCCTCAATTCAATTTATTGATTTTCAACTTCTTCAGGTTGTTGATATAGATTGTGTACCAAAACAGCGTGATAACCAGCGATAGTTGCGAGTAAAAATCCTTCAAATATTCCTTCTGATGGACTGATTTCATTATAGGTTTTTACTACACGATGACTGCAAATAGCGAGGAATAGTACAGAGACAGTGCTAAACAATATAACTCTGACTTTCTTATTCATTTTTTTATGACTCCTTTATTTGTGTTGGCTTTTTTTTGTTGTTTGAGTTTTTTCTGTAGTTAAATTGAGATTTTATCTCGTCTCTATCTAAGTAGAAAAAAAACTTTATTTTGTTGAAATGAATTGTGAATTGGTTCGCGATCTTTGCGATGCTTTATTATTTAATTCAATCAGTATTAGTACTAGAATGGCTTTTTTTTGAGAGCAAGTCAAGTATTATTTCTAAGAGACAGATTAACTTTCTTCGAACTTTAAAATAACTTCTTGACTGAGATAGTTAAAAACCACAAAATTACAGATTATTAGTTCGATATCTTAGCTTTTTACTTAATTACCATTTTTCTGAAGCTAGTTTAAAGCCGTGGCTTTAATGAATACTTAATAATAAAATGGTGTTTCTATATTCTGATTTTAAGAATTGCTATAGGATATATGTCGAATTAATAAAGATTGGGTTGATTTAACTTTATCTATATATAGTTTTATCTTTTTTTTTCGGATTTGCACTGACGCAGATCTCTCTCTCTTATTTATTTCGATCGCTAAGAATTTCAATCTGTGATTTGAGCGGTTTTCTAAGCAAATAATTAAAATATTCTTTTTAACACTAAAATTCCCTGCGATCGCTCTACAGGGATTATACTTATTAACTTAGCAAAAAATTGCTAGAAAAATAGTTGGCTTTGGTTTGTGTGGAACAAAAATCGATCGCAGCCCGTGCTAAATTTTCTCAGCAAAACACTGGCTACTCCAACTACCGTGTAAACCGTAGGGAATGTGGTGGGACAGATGTAATTGAGCAATTGGTCCACCAGACAAATACTGACCGTCTAAAATTGCCAAGATCGATCGATGAAGACTCGCATCATAAACCATCGTCAGTACCCAGCCCTCATCTTCATTACTTGCATCGGGTTTAGGGACAAAAATAGGCTCGCTAACATAGCCTTTAGGAGCAAAAGACCAAAGGTCAGATTCTTCGGTCTTCCAGTCTAATTTCACAATAGCTTGCTGAGGTGCGTTTCCTGTAGCATTATGGGCAGCACTGAAAAAAACATAGCGATAATTTTTTCCTACTCGATCGGGATGAATTGAGGGAAACTCGCAGCAGCGAGTATCTATTAACCTTTTTTCTACCTTTTCCTCTTTCAAATTGAGAGTAAATCGCCACAACTGTCCTGGGGAAAGTGCCTCAAAATCAACGTCTTTATAACTGGTATTGGCTTCGACCTCTGGCAAAGAATCGTAGCAAATTGAGTCAATATAAATCTCCTCACCCGACTCAAAAGCATTAGCGTGATGGAAGACAAAACCAGAGTTAGTTTCGAGAATTTTTACTCCTTTGTAGGGATGAGTGCGAGGAATCAGTACAATTTTAGTAGGGCGATCGGGCTGATATTTAACGCATTCCCCTGCACCGCGAAGCCCTAAAGCAAAAGGAAGAGGATTGAAGCTAACCGGATTTTGGAAAAAGATGCAGTAGTTAGGAGTTATGGCAAAATCGTGGATAAAAGAAAAACCAGGAATGCTGTGGGCGTGACGGCGCAACAATTTACCCTGAGGATTGAATTCGTAGATGGTAATAGTAGAAGAAAGACCGACTTTAATTGAGAAATTCACCAAACACGGTTCGCCTCCGTCCATTTTACAGTTGGGATCTATATGAGGATGGGCAGAAAAATCATCCCCAGGTTCCAAAATCCCATCGAGGTAATCTATTCCTATGGTTTCTAGAGTGTGGGGATCGAGACGATGAGGTTCAGCAGCTTCCCACAGTGCCAGTAGTTTATCGCCCCAGTAAATAACGTTGGTATTGGCAATATTTTTGAGCTTGAAGTCAAAAGCATTATTCAACCAGCCGCCAGGTTTTTGAGTGCCAAATACGCCGCGATAGATAATTTCACCCGCTTGTTGTTCTTTGACATAAGCTTCGGTGCGGACGAAGCGGTTGCGAAAGTAGGCGCGACCTTCTTGAAAAGTAATAGCGCAAACCATGCCGTCGCCATCAAAAGGATGCTGTATGGGAGTGCCGTGAATATCTAATAAACCAGGGCCGTTACGAAACAAAGTACCCTGTAGTTGAGAGGGTATTTCTCCTTCAATCTCATCTATCCAGTATTCGTATTCGTTGGGTTGGGACTGATATCCTTTTTGCCAGTCTTGACGGTTGTAGGTTTTAAAAACAGATTTTTGTGAAAGTAAGTTAGCCATAGTAGATTGAGAATTGTAAGATTATCGATCGCTTTGAGAAGATGCAGGAGTTTTAACTAACTCGGGAACTAGATCGGGAAGTACTAATGGATCTACTCCAGATCCGGTAGGATGAGGTTCAAAAACTTCTGCTGGGGGCAAATTATTGTCAATGGTTTCGCTGCCTAATTTTTGGGGATCTCCTGTTGGAAGCCAACCTAAGAAGAATAGGGGTAATAGAGTGGATAGGTTGGTAATGACAACTAACAGCCACAAATGGTCGAAGTTTGTTTCTGTTACTCCTAGCCAATGGGTTAGCAAAGCCCCGAACTCTTGGGACAAGACCATAGAAAGGTTCCAAATCGACATCAGCAGAGCAAATAAAGTAGCTTCTATACCAGCAGGACACAGACGCGCGGAGAGGACTAAAACGGGCATAAAGGCAATTTGTCCCATTACGGCGAGTACGAGACTATCTCCTAAGCTGAACCAATAGTCGTCAATACCGATCGCTCTGTTGGCGTGGGTCACTAGCAGCAGACTGGTCATTCCTAAAACCGCAGAAATAAAAGTACTCCAGCCTAAAATTACTGGGAAGGAAACATTTTTAAGAAAACGCTGATATACCCAGACACCTATAAGGGCTGCTACGCTAGTCACTAGGCGCACCCGCCCTAAAAATTCTGGTTCAAAGCCTAAGTCGTTGGTGGTAAAGAAGAAAAATGCCGACTCAGCGTTGGGGGTAGCTTGCCAGAGGAAAATAAAGGCGGTAGGTAGCAAGATAGATTTTTGCTTAATTGCCTGCCAAACTTTCTTAATTTGCTCGCGAGATCCAGACAACAAGCTATTTGTGGAAGAATCAGATAAAGGTGCTTTGGTAACTCGTTCTTCTACAATTAGACAAGCAACTGCCGAAACCAGCAGGGGAAAAGTGGCAGTAATTGCAAATACTATTTGGTTGCTTAATTGTTGGAGCAACCAACCACTCAAATAAGCTGTGACTAGTCCTCCCAATGCTGAGATACCCCAGCATAAAGATTGTAGTGAACCAGCTCTGGCTAAAGATTCTTGCCTCACTCGCTCTACTACAACTGAATCTACAATTACGTCACTAATTGCAACAGAGAGGGAACTGAGTAAAATGGCTGAGGTAGCAGTCCAAGAATTGTGTACTACTGTAGCTAGTGCTAGCCAAGATATCGCTCCCAAAATTCCTGATAAAATTAAATAGGAGCGCCTGCGATAGCCAAATAGGGGCAGACCGTCTGAAAGGAAGCCAAATACTGGTTTAATTATCCAGGGTAAGGCAGCAACACCTATTAAAGCGGCTACTTCTGCCGGACTCAAACCTAGATCGTCTTTGAGAAAAAAACTAATTGCCAAGCGTGCCAAGCCTAGAATGCCCTGAACGAAATAAACGGTTAAGATGGCAAACAGTTCAGGAGTTGGCTCGTTGTCAAATAAAATTTTCTCTTGGAAAAAATTTTTAATTTTTTTTACTTCGGGCATAAATAAACCAATGAGGAAAAAATATTAAGATTTATTTCTTTTTATATTATATTTGTAAATTAATTTAATTTCTCCTAGCTCTCTTCTTATCTATTGGATGCCAGATTAGAGAAAGGGGATAGGCGATTGAAAACTATCTTCTCATGATTTTTTTTATAAAAATCAATAAAAGTTTATCCGTAGTCAAGACATCATTACGATCGCTTTAGTGATAAATTGTTAAGGAAATTGGAGCGAGAAAACAAGCTAATTTTCTTTCATAATTGAGCTTAAATCCATGCTTGAAAAGATTTTATATGCGGATTCAGGAGCAGGCAACACTCAAGAAATGCTGAAGGTTTTGATGGATCTTCCTGCCATCAAAAATTCTAAACTCACTATTTTACACGTCGTGTCGCCTCAAATCACTACCGAAGCAGAAACAGAAAAATGGGAAGAGGGAGGCAAATTAATTGCCGACGTTATTAAAGATTTAAATCTAGACACTAGCAAAGTTACCAGCGTGCTGCGCCAAGGCGAACCAAAAGATACAGTATGCCAAGTTGCAGAAGAAAGCAATGCAGATTTAATTATCATGGGTTCGCGGGGACTAAAGCGTCTGGAAGCGATTTTAGAAAACTCCGTCAGTCAATACGTGTTTCAACTAACCAACCGCGCTATGTTGTTGGTTAAAGACGACGTTTATGTCAAACGAATTAAACGGGTTATGGTGGCAATGGATAAATCCGAGGCCGCACGGTACTGTATAGATTTGGCCATTTTTCTTCTCAAAGATTATCCAGGCTGCGAGTTGATATTACTTCAGGTCAACCCAGATTTAAATCCACAATTGCTCCCTCTCTCAAAATCGGAGATGGAAAGCGACCCGATCTTAGAGCCAGCAGCAGCAAAAGTTAAAAGAATGGGAATTAATTGTCGCTCCATAGTTACCGGTGGCAAACCTAAAGAAAAAATCTGCGAGCTAGTCGACGAATATAACGTAGATTTACTCATGTTAGGCTCTCCCGAACGCCGTCCTTCAGTTGCCAAAACTTTACCCGACCTCGATCGCTTGTTAGGAACGTCTACATCTGATTACGTTCGAGTTAATGCTAACTGTCCGGTGTTATTAGCGCGTAAAGAATTTTAAATTAAATTTTTTCAGCTAACTAAAAGAGGGAAGAGTTTTAATAACTCTTCCTTTGTTTTCGATCGGGCTCGATCGATGGGGCACCAGACGATATCGTCTTCGCCCTACATTAATTGATAAAATAAGGGAACTTTTTGACAAAGAAAGCAGCGAGCAAAACGCAACTCATGGGCAAGCAGCGAGTTTTATCTGGGATTCAACCTACAGGGAATTTACACTTAGGCAACTATTTAGGTGCGATTCGTAATTGGGTAGAAACTCAGAGCAATTATGATAATTTCTTCTGTGTGGTCGATTTACACGCTATTACCGTGCCGCACAATCCTACAACCCTAGCATCCGATACTTTTACAAACGCCGCTTTATATTTAGCTTGTGGCATAGATTTGCAATATGCCACCATCTTCGTACAATCCCATATAGCTGCTCACAGCGAATTAACCTGGCTGCTCAACTGCATTACCCCTCTTAACTGGCTCGAAAGAATGATCCAGTTTAAAGAAAAAGCAGTAAAACAAGGAGAAAACGTCAGCGTGGGCTTATTAGATTACCCAGTGCTGATGGCAGCAGATATATTGCTCTACGATGCCGATATCGTACCTGTAGGAGAAGACCAGAAACAACACGTAGAATTAACTCGCGATATTGCTGGAAGATTAAATGATAAATTTGGTAGCAAAGACGAACCAGTACTGAAAATTCCCGAACCGATGATTCGCAAAGAGGGTGCAAGGGTAATGAGTCTAACCGACGGCAATAAAAAGATGTCTAAATCAGATCCTTCTGATATGAGTCGGATTAATTTGCTAGATCCCCCAGAATTAATTCAGAAAAAGATTAAACGTTGCAAAACAGATCCAGTAAAAGGCTTAACTTTTGACGATCCAGATCGTCCTGAATGCAAAAACCTGCTAACTCTCTATACTGTATTCTCGAACAAAACTACTTCTGAAGTAGCAGAACAGTGTCAAGATATGGGCTGGGGGCAATTTAAACCACTACTTACCGAAGTAACAATAGATGCTCTCAAACCAATTCAAGAGAAATACAAGGAAATTATCGACGATAAAGGCTACTTGAATTCAGTCCTGAAAGAAGGTAAGGAAAAAGCAGAAGCAGTAGCTAACCAAAATCTATCTAAAGTAAAAAAAGTTCTAGGTTATTTACCCCCATTGTGAACTACTTACAGGCACAATATCCACTAACCACTAATAACAAAAAACTAACCAATGACAAGTCGTTTTCGTCGTGCTGTCGATGCCAAAGAATTTTTGATTACCGCTGAAGTTGCACCCCCAAAAGGAGGTAATCCAGCGCGGATGTTAGCGATGGCACAAAAACTCAAAGGTAGGATACACGGGGTGAATATTACTGATGGCAGTCGAGCTGTAGTCCGAATGTCATCGATAGCAGCTTCAGCGATTTTATTACAGCACGAAATCGAACCAATATGTCAGATTGCCTGTCGCGATCGCAACTGCATCGGCTTAGAAGCAGATCTAATGGGGGCGCACGCATTAGGTATTCGCAACATTCTCGCCCTGACAGGAGATCCAGTTAAAGTAGGCGATCGCCCCTCAGCGAAATCCGTATTCGATCTCGAATCAGTACGGCTACTGAAGTTAATCGATAAACTCAATAAGGGCTTCGACTTCAACGATAAACCTTTACTTGACGAACCTACAGACCTATTTCCTGGTGCAGCTGTGGATCCTCAGCTTAAGAGTTGGTCGGGTTTGCAGCGTCGGTTTGAGAAAAAAATAGAAGCAGGGGCGCAGTTTTTTCAAAGCCAACTGATTACAGATTTCGATCGCTTGAATAAGTTTATGACTCAAATTGCCTCTGCTACAGATAAGCCCATCTTGGCAGGAATATTTTTGCTAAAATCTGCTAAAAACGCCGAATTTATCAACCGCAAAGTTCCAGGAGTAACTATACCAGAAGAAATTATCGATCGCTTAGCTAAAGCCACAGAACCACTCCAAGAAGGCATGAAAATCGCTGCAGAACAAGTGCAGTTAGCAAAACAGTTATGTCAAGGAGTACATATGATGGCAGTTAAGCGAGAAGATTTAATTCCCCAAATTCTCGATATGGCAGGCATTTCTCCTATCGATGCCACATTGTCACCGGTGGTTACACTTTAAGAACGAGAAATGGCGATTAGGAAAATTAAGGGGAGGTAATTGTTGGTGTTTTTAGTAACTGGCGCAACTGGTTCAGTAGGACGCAGAATTGTACGGGTGTTACGAGAGCAAATAATACCTGTTCGAGCTTTTGTTCGTCTTAGCTCTAATTATGAGGAATTAGAACACAGAGGAGCCGAGATTTTTATTGGAGACTTGAGGGTAGATAAAGATATTGAGAAAGCATTGCAAGGCGTTCGATATGTTATCAGCGCTCACGGTTCCGATAGTGATGCTTTTAAACTAGATTACCGCGCCAATATCGAACTGATCGATCGATCTTTAGAAAATAATGTCGAGCATTTTGTTTATATATCTGTATTAGGTGCAGATAGAGGTTATCGAGAGTCTTCCGTATTTAAAGCGAAGCGGGAGGTAGAAAAATATCTCGTTGCTAGTGGTTTGAAATATACTATTTTGCGACCTTCTGGATTTGCTAATAATATTTTGCCCCTAGCAGAAAGATTCCGCGACAGTGGAATTTATTTGATTATCGGAGATCCTAAAAATCGCTCCTCGATCGTCAGTACTGACGATCTAGCAAAAATAGCAGTTGATTCAGTTAAAGTGGAAGGAGCAAAAAACAAAATTTTGCCAGTTGGAGGCCCAGATATTCTCAAAAGAGAGGATATTCCTCGAATTCTTTCGCGCTTATTTAAGCGGGAACCAATAATTATTAATCCACCTTTGTTTTTGTTGGATGGCTTGCGATCGTCTTTAGGATTGTTAAATTCTGAGCTGGGAGAAGGTCTCACCACTCTGCGAACTTTATTGGGAAATGAATTTTTCTGTACCAAAGAAGAAATTACTAATCTCGAATCTATTTACGAAATGAAAATGGAATCTCTTGAGAGTTTTGTCGGTCGCTATTTGGGAAGTTCAAGTGAGGGATAAACAAGGCATGAAGGATGAAGAATAAAGATCGTCTCTCGGCAACAGAATATCGACAAAACTATTCCCCGTTCCCTATTCCCTATTCCCCGTTCCCTATTCCCTATTCCCCATTCCCTATTCCCTATTCCCTATTCCCTGTTCCCTCGTTGCCAAGAATTAAGAACCGAGATAGGGAGTATTAATTTTAGAGCAAAGTAATTGGTAAAAATTAGTCATTTTTTCAAATTGCTGTTTTTTTCCGAGATCGCTTAAATCTAAAATTTGAGAATCTTTATCTAAATTTTCCTCAGAAACAAATTGCTCGATTTCTGCTCCAGACATTTCCATCAAATTAGCTATTTTCTCTTTAAGTATATTTATATCATCCAAAACATTATTTATTCTTTGATTGTCGCGATCGTGACTTCTGTAATATGACTGTTCGCTGCTAGAAAAAGTTAATTTTAAATAAATAACAGTGACAAAATCGAGTAAATCTTGTATTTTTTGCATATTATCTCGATGTTTTTTATTACTTTTAAATAGGTTTGAGATTAAGGAGCCTTGGTTGTTATTTTTAATACTGCTATCGTCAATTTCTATCGAGATACTTTTGTTAAGATTGCTATTGACTTGCTGGAAATAAATATCGCAACTAATCTTGTCGTGAATTTTTTGAATTAGCTCCAAATCGTTATTTACCAAACCAATAAATAGAATATTGTAGAGATAAATTCCCAGCATGTGGAAGTAATAAATACAAGGAACGATATTTTTATAGTAAATACACCGATCTAGAGAGTCATTGCGAATATCTATATTTTTGGAAAAAGGAACTGGTTCTATTTCGAGTAGATTTTGTTCTGCATCTACATTAACAATTCTAAATAAAGAATTTTGCGTTCGATCGACGGATCTAATTACAATCCAATCATTTTTATATACTTTATTTTCATAGCGATCGGAAAAGGAATATTTGTATACTTCTCCCTCTCTTTTTAAACTTATATTTCGATATAAATTAGCAAAATAAAAAGGTACGTAAGGGTTGGCTTTATAGTTATGAATTGTAATTTTTGTAAAAACTAAATCTTCTCTCAGATCGTCTAAATAAGTGTTCTGGTTCTGATACACTACAAATTTAGTTTTTAATTTATCAGGTTGACCGTTATTTATTGAATTTTCAATAATAATATTTTTAGGTTGTAATTCAGCCAAACAAAATCCACTATTGGGTGTGTTAGAATCGCTATCTATTTTATTTAAATATTCTCTAACCAGCTTAGCAATTTGATTGATGTACCAAAATCCTCTGACCAATCGAAAACCAAATTTATCGTCAGGTAAATTTTGTAATAATTGAATTTGTTCGCCAAAATCTAAGTCTCTTTCTTCTGGGGGTATTGAGGAGACAAGTTGGCGATTGTAAATTAAATTGTGAACTTTTTTAAAGGCGAATCTCGGATTAGATCCTTGGTGTAAAGAAATAATATTATTCAATAAACTTTTCGCTGGTTGTTGAGCTTTATCAAGGGAAGAATAAAAAGTTCCTTCCGCTTTATATAACATACATTTTAAAATCAATTCAACAAATTCAACTGGAGCATATTCCGTAGTATTTTTATCTTTAAAAGGTCTAAAAATTTTAATTAGACCAGGTTCGCTAGATTGATAATTAGCAATTTGAGTGTAAAGAGTAATTAAGTTTTCAATGCTTGAATTTCTATTGTCATAACTACTGTGAATGCTTTCATAAAAACGAACTGGAGACTCGCCACAAGTTAGTAAATTAAATGCGATCGCGCCAAAACCAAATATATCTGTTCGCTTACCCTGAACTTTAAAAAATATAGCTTGAACTCTTTCTCCTGGTTTAAATAATTGCCGTTGTTTTGGTTGGCCTTGAAGTCGAATAACCACGGGAGAATTTTTCTGATTTTCAGAAATTTCTACAGATTCAATCGTATAAGATTTATCTCGATCGATGCTAAAAATAACATAATCGCCTTTTTCAATGAGAGAATCTCTAAATTTTGGATCTCTGACAAGTAGTTCAATTCGTTGTGTTGTAGATCTTTCCGATATTTCTACATTAGCAATATCAAAAAACTCTTTTTGTTCGGGAGACTGAAAGTGGCGAGTACCGAGGGGTAAAATATCGTAATTACCTAACATTGTCCTCGGATCTAAACTATCATTTTGATCTAAAAATCCTAGATCTCCGATTACTGTTTGAATTTCTGGTCCGTATCCTCTAATAAAAATATTAGCTGGTTTGAGATCTAGATGGAGATAACTAGCTTCGTGGAGAGTACAAAGTCCTTGTGCTATGTCTTGTAAGTAGGGCAATATATTTGCTATACGCTCCTCAAAATTCATCCTTCTCAAGACATCATAACCAGTAAGTTCGTACAGTCTCTGAGTTAAGTTTTGGCGATCTTCCGAAGAGCGAGCTGTGTTTTTAATTGCTTCTAGAGCTTCTCGTTTAGATTTAAAGACTTTTTGTTCGAGAGCTATGTATTTATTATTTTCTGAAGTTATTTGAATTGCATATTGAGAAATTCCTTTTTCTAAATATCCTTCTAAAGTATCCTCGTATTTTTCCATCACGAGGACATAATTTGATAGTCTGTGTATTTTTAATTTCTCATTTAGGGTTTGGAATACTGGAGATTTTTTGAATTCTTTGGTTCCAGCTACAGTGTTAATAACCCCAACCATTTGACTGTTTAAATTGTCAGCGGTTTGATTTTTTTGTCTGGTTTTTTGTTTGATTATTCTCGATGATTTTATTTCTGCTTCAAATCTTTCTTGGGTAATTTCGTTAAGTGAATTAATATTTTTATCGTTGCGTTCGTAGAGAATCTTAATAGCATACATATTCTCTTGATCGTCGTGACCTAAATATACTATGCCATAGCTACCATCTCCTAATTTAATTAGATTTTCGTTTTTATCAAAAGTAAAGTAATAGGTTTTGCCAGTGTTTAATGTTTCAGTTATAAATGAATATTCTTTTTTGCATTTAATTACTATGCTAGTTTTCTCTTGTGGAAGCAATTCTAGCCATTGTTGTACCGATTGCGGGCGATCTTCCTGTTTAAATTTCATAGCTGACAAAATAGCGTAGTTCGTTTCGTGAGTGATTTTCTTATTTATTTTCCTAGGTGGTATGAGGGCAGATTGGTTTACTGCAATTTTTCCAGCATCAGCAGGGTACTTGCCAGTTAGTAAATAGTAAAGAGTCGCTCCGAGGGCATAAATATCGCTCGCTCGACTGATTTTTGTGCCTTCTTTTTGTTCGATTGGGGCAAAATGATTACTATAGATGACAGTCGATTTATCTCGTTCGACTATATTTTTAGCACTACCAAAATCGATTAATTTTATTTTGTTTTTTTCATGATATAGCATTACATTGCTTGGTTTTATATCGCGATGTAAAAGTTTTTTTTCTCTGTGAAGATACTCTACTGCATTACTTAATTGTTTGATATATTTTAAAGCTACATTTTCTTCGATAGGACCGTTTTCTTTGACATATTGTCCTAAATTAATTCCCTCTACATATTCCATTAGTATGCACCAATAATTGTTTATATTTACTAGATCTTTTACCTGTACGATATTTTTATGTTTTATCGTATTTAACTCTCGCCATTCTACGACTTGTTTTGTGTTGATTTGATCTTTAATTATTTTCTTGAATTCAGTATAAACTTGTTCGTTTTTAATCTTTTTTAGAGCAATTTTATGTTCAAAATTATCTTTTACCAACCACGTCTCTGTATAACCTCCATGCCCGAGCAAAGAGACAATTGTGTATGTATTTCCTCGATCGTCTTTAATTTGTTTATTTGGTTCCCAAATAGTCATATTTCTATTTTTCCTTTTATCTTGCTCGTTCGCTGTTTAACAAATTTGAAAAAGTGATTTTCATTTTGATTCGATCGAGTAGAGATCGTCAGTCAAGAGAAAGTAGATTCAAAAGAAGACCAGAACGTCGGACGACAGAAATAATTTTAACTCAAAATTGATTCGCGAAGTTTCGTCTACTTAGATCGAGGAGCGACGACTGATACAACAGAGATAAGTTTAGGGATAAGCTTTAAATATTGTTTCTCTAGGTTTAGTAGGTTTAGAGTATTTTTTCAAGATTAATTTGATTCTTTATTAAACTCGTGCCAACTTGGAGAAAGAGAGTCTAATTTTTATAGGATTTACTCGTCAAAGTTAAAACTTTACGATTTTTGCGTAAATCCTAGTATAGAGACTGTCTATATGTCTTGTAGTCATATTTTTCAGTAGCCAGTAGTCGAATTTTGGTCATGGTAGAGCAATATAGCCAAACTCAAGAGCAAAACCAAAACCCAGCAATTTACCGAATTTTAGATGCTAACCTAGATCGAGCCAGGGAAGGACTGCGAATTATTGAAGAATGGTGTCGATTTGGTATTAGTGACAGGGGATTAGCAGAAAAATGCAAGCAAATGCGACAGGAACTCGCCATTTGGCATACTTCTGACTTGCGAATGGCAAGAGATACCCCCGCAGATCCAGGGACAGATTTATCTCACCCTCAAGAAGAACAGCGCACCAGTCTAGATAATTTATTACAAGCAAATATATGTAGAGTAGAAGAAGCACTGCGAGTATTAGAAGAGTATGGGAAGCTATACAAGTCACAGATGGGACAAGTATTCAAGCAAATGCGCTATCAAGTTTACACTTTAGAGAGCGAACTATTTGGCTATCGTCGCCATCAACAACTTCAAGAATCTCTCCTATATTTAGTCACATCTCCGTCAGAAAAACTAATTCCCACAGTAGAAGCTGCACTTCAAGGAGGATTGACTCTAGTTCAATATCGAGATAAAAATAGTGACGATCGGGTCAGACTAGCTAATGCTTATAAATTATGTCAGTTGTGCCACAATTATGGGGCTTTGTTTATTGTTAACGATCGAGTAGATTTAGCTTTAGCGGTTAATGCAGATGGAGTGCATTTAGGACAGCAAGATATACCGATCGACTTAGCCAGACAAATACTAGGATCCCAGCGTTTAGTAGGTAGGTCTACTACTAATGCTGAAGAAATGCAATTCGCTATCTCCGAAGGAGCAGATTATATCGGGGTAGGTCCAGTACACGAAACCCCAACCAAAGCAGGAAAAGCAGCAGCAGGTTTAGATTACGTTCGCTACGCAGCTAAAAACTCTCCCATTCCTTGGTTTGCTATTGGAGGAATAGATGCCAAAAATATTAATAATGTTTTAGGAGCAGGGGCAGAAAGAGTAGCTGTAGTTCGCGCTATCATGCAGGCAGAACAACCAGCTATGGTCACTCAGTTTTTACTATCCCAACTGACGAAAAAGCAAAGTTATCGTCGCAGAGAATCGTAATATTTTCCCTCTAATGTCCGATACCACAACTCAAATCACTCTCAAAGTTAACGGAGAACTACATCAGTGTTCTCAAAATACTAAATTAATCGATCTACTGAAGCAGATCGGATTTAACCCTCGTTTAATTGCTGTGGAATACAATGGAGAAATTCTTCACAGACAATATTGGTCGAATACACTATTACAACCAGGCGATCGCCTAGAAATAGTAACGATCGTCGGTGGTGGATAATTAGACAAAAATTGACATATTCCCCAGCCTAAAGGCGTGGGGACTGCGCTCAATGTTTTGTTCAAAAATAATTAACCTGGGCGCGGGAAGTCCCTTATAAAAAATAAAGAAATCTTTCGGGGGTTAGGAACTAGCCTCCTAGACGCAGAGTCGCCCAGCTCTACTTACTGCGGAAGCATGAAGCAACTGGGGGCGTTGAAACGTCGGAAACCGCGACTTCAACGAAGTAAGTCGCGGTAGTTCATTTAACTATGTCGAGGGAACTCGATTGATTGACCACACCACAATCTGCAGCTCTTTTAAAGTACGTAGTAACCACGAGATCGTTGCCATATATTGAGAATGTGGAGAAATAAGCACTGGGAAGGTGTCCGGAGGGAGCACTGAGATTATAGGTAAAATTCTGTATCCCTTTCCATCTTCCCTCTTCTCTCCAACCTACAGTCTCGCCAAAACGTTGGTAAGCTTCTTGGTTTGTTGTTCCTGGTTTATTTCCCGTACTTATAAAAACAGGAAACTGAGAAGCCAACCCAAAACGTCCGTTAGAATAATCTTGCCAAAGTCGCTCGACCTTAGCAATATCCCAACAGGCAAGTTTCTCGATACTTGCTACATCAGCCCAACCTGCAGCTTCTCGACCTGCAGCCCGTAAGAGTAATTCCCGTGTTTTGTAATTAGCTCTTCTCCACTGTTCCTGTGATAGCATATCTTGAAGTTGAGCGTAATTAACTCCAGTTTTTGGTGAAATAAGCTCAGAAGTGTCGGAGGCTGGAACTCTTGTTTGAGATATCAACTTTGCAGAAAGATTACTAACTGGTACGACAGTTAGGAGTATAGCTAACAAAAGCTTTTTCATTGGAAGGATTAATTTGTTTGAGATATTTAGGCAACGTTCTGTAACCTAAATTAAAGTTAGTCTAACGGTCTTGGGTAACAGTCCCCAACTATTAATATATTTTTAACTGCATTGGACTAACAATACAAAAAAATTCTATCTAACTACTATCTACCGTTTAGAAAACGGCAGATTGTCAACCTCCGAATCTACTACTCATCAACGAGGATTTTTGTGGATTTGAATGTTAGAAGCTATCGAGGTTATTCCTCATCCCACGCTTCTACCATCAATAATTCGCTTACCGGCTCTTGGGTAGTGAAACCAAATTCTAGCAGTTCTTTTTTCCAGTATTGCCAATCATCCCCATAGAGTAAGGCAATTTTCCAGATACTATCAGTGGGCTTAAGAACTTTAGAATCAACAAGTGAAGCAACTTTACGCTGCAACTTCACCATAGGGTGAGCAACTTGTTTAGTCATAGACTTAATCTGCTTTAATGAAATAAGTTTTACAAATGTTATGAGTAACTAACTTCTCGTTGTAATCGCTTTACCAAAGTATAGATAGTTGTCCGACGAAGAAGCATACTCATATAGTTGTATCGCAACAAGTGCCATTTATGCAAGTCTATTTCTAGCTAAGTACGGTAATTTCTACCACCAAGGCTGGAATGGCGATCGAATTTGGCATTCGCTCAGATTATGGCTGAAAATTATCTCGTTAGCGATCGCTCTCACTGCGTTAGAAACAAAATTATTGGCGACAAAAAAAGACACATGGGTAAAAAATTAGCATTCTTAGCTTGGACTTTGGCAGCCTCAGGATTGATTGCTCCAGCTTTTGCTCTAGAAGATTCTGTAGGTAAAGCAGGGATTAATGCCCTCAGACTGCATCAGTCACCTTACAATCTTACCGGTCGTAAAATTGCGATCGGTCAAGTAGAAATCGGCAGACCAGGAAAATTTGGCTTGGACAAGGTAGTTTCGTGGAATCCGCCATTTAATTTAGGAGGATTATTCCATCAAAATCGATCGGCCTCTTCTAATACCTTTGTTGACAACCACGCTGCTATGGTCGCAACGGTAATGGTAAGCACGGATAAACGCTTGTCGGGAGTAGCACCAGGAGCAAAGCTATATGCCTCAGCAGTTGGCCCCCTAAAAAGGTCTGGACAACCACAGGAGTGTCTTTCTACCCAGCACGTAGCACAGCAAAATGGGGGAGATGTAAGGGCGATTAATTTTAGTTTTGGGGAATCTTTACAGCGCGACCCCAGAACAGATGCCAAGTTAGACGGTAATGCTTTACTAACTCAATGTATTGATTGGTCGTCAAGGGTTCACGACGTTATTTACGTGATAGCTGGAAATCAAGGCAAAGGAGGAATTCCTATTCCTACAGACCATTTCAACGGCATTACTACAGCTTACAGCACCAAGCGACGAGGACAATTTACTAAAGTAGACTTTGCCAACTTAAGTGCTAAACCACAAGGAATTGGCAGAAAATTGATTAAGCGGGAAATTAATGTCGGGCCAAGGCGCGCTATTAATTTAATAGCTCCTGGAAGTAATATTGCTATTTATAACCTCAATGGCAAGATAACGCGAACTAGCGGGACGAGTTTTGCTGCACCTCACATTACAGGATCGGTAGCTCTTCTGCAAGAATTCGGCGACTCGATTTTAGCAGGAAAACGCCAAACGGACTTATTAAAATCCGATCGCTGGAGTATGGACTCCCGAAGACACGAGGTGATGAAGGCGGTTTTACTCAACTCGGCTGACAAAATTCAAGATAAGGGAGACGGTTTGTTATTGGGAATGAGTCGCACCCTTCTAAGCAAAAATAATAGCACTTGGTTGAATTCAGATGCTTACTGGAATGAAAAAATTCCCCTCGACATCCAGCTAGGTACGGGTCATCTCAATGTTTTCCGCGCTTACCAACAATTTAGTTCGGGTCAGTGGTCTCCTCAATCTTCAGTAGCTTCAAGAGGTTGGGACTACGGCAGTTTACCCATTTATTCTTATAAAGAGTACGTCATAGAACAACCCCTGCAAGAAGGTAGTTATGCTTCTGTTACTCTGACTTGGGATCGTTTAGTGGAGTTAGTCGATGAAAATCAAAATCAAAAGTTTGACCTAGGAGAAAACTTTCGCGATCGCGGCTTGAATAACCTCAACATTTATTTGATGTCAGTTGACCAAAAGTATACGATCGACAGTGTTTGTTCCTCAACCAGCGAAGTAGATAGCGTAGAACATATTTTCTGCCGTATTCCTAAAACGGGTCGCTATAAAATTCGCGTCGATTATCTTCAACGGGTTAATCAAAATACTCAGCCTTATGCTTTAGCTTGGTGGACTGTACCCTCGCCATAGTTAAGGTGAGGGGGTGAGGGGGAGAGGGGGTGAGGGGGAGTGTTTGCTGTTTGTTTATCTCCCTGCTTCCCCTGCTTCCCGTCCCCCACGCTCCCCATTAACCAGAAGGGGGCAAAAGTTTGGGGAGAATTCGATCGCAACAAAAAAGTGTCCCCGATGCTACGCACAACGGAACAGTTAGCAAATTGACTAGAGGAACGCTAATTAACACCAAACAAACTAAACTAAAACTGGCGCTAGCAGGCAAACTTTTAAATACGATCCCTAATTTTTCTCGAAAACGCAAGCGGCGACGTTCCAAAGTAGCATCGAAAAAATCTAGGCAATTAATAGTACCTGTAAGGATCGCCCAACCCGTGCTAGCTGCTATTGTCCCCATAACTGGTATAAAGTTGAAAGCTAACAAGGGTATTCCTATTGCGATCGTCAGTAGGAGTTTTTTTAGTTCAAAAGCGATCGCTCGCCAAATATCAACAGCAATATTAACTTCGACAATTTCTAATTTACCCGTGCGTACTTTCTCTAACTGTTCCGATAGTTTACCGTACCAAGGTGCGCCTATTAATGTCCCAAATTGCACCAGCAAAAAGCCAGTCAGTACAAACAGGATAGCAATTAGAACTATTTGTATCAAAAAACCTATACCGACAATTAGATAATCTAAAAA
This sequence comes from Prochloraceae cyanobacterium, assembly GCA_030065755.1. Taxonomy (GTDB): domain Bacteria; phylum Cyanobacteriota; class Cyanobacteriia; order Cyanobacteriales; family JASJDA01; genus JASJDA01. Next base: position 40,445 of record JASJDA010000013.1, read on the forward strand.
ACCCAGCCATCTAGGAAGACTATCGGTTGCAATATCTAGACGCTCGACAACACTTTGCACTAAGTTTTGTAAAATTTCCCATCCAAATAAAGCTATTCCAACATAAAGGACAATAGCCAGAAGAACATTAATTATTATCGGTATAACCAGGTATTTCCACAAACGAGGATTACTCTGAAAAACTCTCAACGCTCGAAAGGGGTAAGTCGCTCCTGCTACTAATCCAAATCCACCTAGTAATTTTGCCATATTCTGCTCAAATCAAATTCTCTAGCGCTATTTTTAAATCTTCTGTCAGAGATTTAATAGCTTGCGATCGCCCTTTACGGTTTGGTGGGTGATTTTGCCAGCGTTTTGTTACTGAAATTGGCTCTCCAACTTTCATTTCTACCCATCGCTTGCCTATGCGAGGTCGAGGGGGATATTTTTTTCCTTCGATTCTAGCGATTAAATCGAACATTAATAAAGCAGTTTCGGCAAAACGTTCGATCGTCGGTTTTTCTAGTACATAAGTTCCTGTTACGGCCACAAAAGTTTCTACCAAGCGCATGTGTTGCACTCTAAGTTGGGCTTCGATCGCAACCCAATCTGCTAAACCTCTCTCAAAAGGCGATAAGGAATTTAAATCTGATATATCTTCCCGATAAATATAATTCCAGCTAGCTTCTTCTAACTTACGACAGCGTTCTACTAAATTTCCCTTTGCCTGAATGCCAAAATATTCTTCAGCTACCTGTAGGGCTGTATCTAGTAAAATTTGCAGTCGGGCAGCAAGTAGTTCATTTTTGCTGCGATCGCTAGAAGAAGATAAATGAGGCTGGGGTAACTGGCGATGATAAAATCGAGTATAAAATTCTTCCATCTGAGATAGAAGGTGTTCCCCTAAACTAAATAAACGCTGATAGTAAACTTTTTCTGGTTCTTCGATAGTAGAATTGTTTGTAGGTGGAACTCTCAAACCTATATTTGCTTCCAAGCGAGATAAAAGCTTATCTAAACTCTTCCAAGAGGGTTTTATATAGCGATATTTAATGCCAATTGGAACAATATAAACTTCCTCAGAACGATCTGCTTTGAGTAAATCTTCTACGCACCAGAATCCTAACCGCGCCATACCAGGTTGTAAGGGACTGACAATTTCGCTGTGACCGTTAGTAGCGCCTTCAGGAGCAACGGTTACGGGGAATTTGCCGTTAACCGATAAATCTCTTATGGTGCGCATAGCATTTAGGTCTAGGGCTCTCCCTCGACGAACAGGAACCCCTCCTACACGGGACAATAGCCAGCCCAGCCATTTCCCTCCCCAGATAGTCATGCCACGATCGTAAAGAAAGTGGCTGTGAATTGGATATTTTAGGGGAATGCCTTTTTGACGAGCAAATCTCGGTACTGCGCGGGAAAACAAGTAAAATAGCGGCAGTGGATCGTCTACCTCGCAGTGACGAAAGGCAATGAAAAAGCGAATTTTGCCCGCCTGAAATTTACTGTAAAGCTCGACTAAAGTTTCTAGATTGGTTATTTCAATGCCGGTAATTCCAGCAGTTAACCAGGGTCGAGTCCGAAAACGCAGTAAAATAGGAAGCGATCGCTGGGCTATTTTTAGAACCAGCGGGTTAAAAACTTGGGGAATAAATTTTAGTTTTGGTTGAGCGTGGTGCATAGGAAAAGATTATCGTATTTTCCCCCTCTTTCGCCCTATCTCAGCCCAGGTTCGTCGCTCTTCGGTACGGAGAGGGAGGGATTCGAACCCTCGTTGACGTTGCCGCCAAACAGCATTTCCAGTGCTGCGCCTTCAACCACTCGGCCACCTCTCCAAATTAGTGTCGCGATTATCTATTATACATAATATGAGGGACTTGAAAACAAATTTTTTCTGATTTTTTTTTTGACGGGAGGCAAAAAGCAGACAGCACGAGGCAAAAGGAGGCAAAATGCGATGAATATTCAAGTTTTTCTGGGCTATCACTATAGAGATAAAGAACTTGCAAGCGAAGTACAAAAACAGCTCAGTTTATTAAAAAAAATAGGGATAATTAATGGCTGGGTCGAACGCGTGGTAGGAGGAGAGGAAGAAATCGAGACAACTGCGATCGAGAAGGCTAATATTATTCTGCTGCTAGTCAGTCAGGATCTAATAATTTCAAATTATTGCACCGATTTAGAAGTCAAACGAGCGATCGAACTTCGCGAAGAAGGAAAAGCGCGGGTTATTCCCATTCTTTTGTTTCCGAACAATTCCTGGAAGCAAACCCCTTTAGGGGAACTTAAGCCTTTACCCGAAGGTGCCAAAGCTGTTAGTACTTGGGAAAACCAAGAGGAAGCCTTTGCCAATATTGCCTCTGGGGTTGCGATCGAAGTTATAGAATTTTCTAAGTCTCTTCTGGGTCACGACTGTCCTTATTTTGCGACTTGTGTTAATAATCTCGCCAAGCTATACAAAAAACAAGAACGTTACCAAGAAGCTGAAAATACCTTCTTACAGGCTATTGAACTGAGAAAACAAATACTAGGCGATCGGCATCCAGATTATGTCGCTTCTATGAACAATTTAGCTTCACTTTACGAATTAGTGGAGTATTACGAACAAGCTGAAAAGCTTTACAAAGAAGCCTTAGAAATTCAAAAAGAGATCTTGGGTGACAAACACGTCGATGTTGCTACTTCTTTAAATAATCTAGCACTAATGTATTATGCTCAAAAACGCTACAAAGAAGCCGAACCTATTTACAATGAAGCTTTACAAATAAGAAAGGAAGTTTTAGGGAAAGACAGTCCAGAAGTTGCTAAAACTCTCAATAACCTAGGAACATTATATAGTTCGCAAAAACGCTATCGAGAAGCCGTACCTGTTTTTGAAAGAGCGTTGAAGATTGCTAAAGAAAGTCTGGGAAAAGATCATCCCACAACAGCGACTATCCGCGAAAATCTCAACAGTCACAAGCAATTATCTTTTTGGAAAGTAATCCAATGGTATATTGTTTTCCAAGCTTTATATGAGATTTTCATAGCTTGAACCCTATTCCCTGTTCCCTGTTCCCTGTTCCCCATTCCCTATTCCCTATTCCCTGTTCCCTATTCCCTGTTCCCTGTTCCCCATTCCCTATTCCCTATTCCCTGTTCCCTATTCCCTGTTCCCTGTTCCCTATTCCCTATTCCCTATTCCCCTTAACCAGATTCCGATCTGACTTTTAAGAAGCTCGTTTGATGTTTGATAAAGGAGAAACTTTAGTAGAAATAGAAGGACGCTCCACTATTAATAAATAAGCACAGGGAACGAAATATAATGCTAGAAGGGTAGCACCGAAAAGACCTCCAGCGATCGCGACAGCCAAAGGAGGCCAAAATTCACCCCCCTGCAATAATAAAGGAATGAAACCGATCGCAGTAGTTAAAGTAGTAGCAATCACGTGACGAGTAGACTCAAGCACTACTTGTCTGACTGCGCGACGATTACCGCGTTTAGCTGCTGGATTTTCTAATAAAGTAGCTAAAACAACCACAGAATCGTTAACAGCCACTCCTACTAAACCGATCGTACCGACAATTGCCATAAAGCCTAAAGGATAGCCAAATAACCATAAAGAAAACAATCCCAAGCCTATAGAGCAAATACCTACTAAGCCAACGATCCCAGCTAGTTTAAAAGAACCTAAAGAAAGAACTAATACTGCCACCATTAATACTAGTAATACGCCGAGATTGGCAGCTAAAGCTCCTTCAGCCGTATTTCTCTGTTCTGCTTCGCCGCCAAATTCCGTATAATAGCCAGAAGGTAGCTCGAAATTAGCCTTTTTTAAGCCAGTTTGAAATTGAGCTAATACCTCTGCTGGCAGTACTCCAGGAGTAATAAAAGCTTGAACTAAATTGTAACGTTTGCCATTGCGTCGCGTAATCACAGAATTTTCTGCTACTAAATCTATTTCTCCCAAAGCAGATAAAGGAATGTTTTTCAGCGATCGATTCTCGATACTATTTTGAGGAGTGGAAGTTGCAAGTAAGTCTAGAGAATTAATTTTATTAAAATCTCCCCGCTCTCGATTTGCTATCCTAACTCTAACGGGTAATTCTTCGGTAGATTCGAGTATGGATCCTCCCGTCATACCTTTTAGATAAGCTTGCAGTTGCTCGGAAATACTCGTATTATCTAATCCGGCTAAATTAGCTTTTTCCTCATCTAAACGCAATTTTAACTGAGCTAAAACCGCACTAGAACTATCGCGAGTATGGGTAACGTCAGGAATTTGAGCTAAAATATCTCTAGCTTGTTCTCCCAAAATCCGCAGGCGATCGAGATCTTCACCGTAAATACGCATCTCTATAGGAGCATCAAAAGGAGGTCCTTGTTCTAATTTCCCCACTAATATCCTAGCAGCAGGAAAAGCTTCATCCATCTGCTTTTGAATAGTGCGAACTAAACTATTTCTAGCAACAGAATTTAATTGGACTATTGCTTGAGCATAATTTGATTCTCCCTTTTTTGCCCCAATCAAATTGTAGTAAAATTGCGGAGCGCTACTACCAACAAACCAGTCAACTTTAACTACTTCTTTTCGCGACCTAATTAAATTACGAGCTTCAATTGCGATCGCTCTAGTTTGTTCTAGAGAAGTTGAGGGAGGTAATTCTAGCTCTATTTTCAACTGATCTCGCTCTGCTGGGGGGAAGAATTGATTTTGTAAGGTAGAAGCTTGTACGAAGCCAGTTATGGGTAAAATAAGAGCCAATACAACTCCTGCTACTGGTTTAGCAAACAACCACCGCAGACTTGAATTATAAACTGATGTCAGTTTTGGGTGAGAAAATCCAGTTTCCCACCAAGAGTTTACTTGCTGCTGCTTCTTATTTCTAAATATAGCGGTGAGAGCTGGAATAACTGTTAAAGACAAAAATAGGGAAGAACAAATAGCTAAAATCACACTGGCTCCGATCGTCCCGACAAATTCTCCCGCTCCCCCAGGTAACAAAACGATCGGCAGAAAAGCAAGTACGGTAGTTAATGTAGATGCTAGCAAAGGAACGGACAAATATTTAACAGAAGTGGCGATCGCTACTTCTGGCTTCATACCTATTTTGAGTTGATTATCTACTTTATCCACCACGACGATCGCCGTGTCAATTAACAATCCTAAGGAAACAATTAAACCCATTATCGACATTTGATGCAGAGGAATGCCAAAGGCATTCATCCATCCCAAAACCATTAGTAATGATATTGGTAAAATCGAGCCAACTATTAATGCCGATCGCCAACCCATCAAAAACCAGGTGATAAAAAAAACCAGAAAGGCTCCTAATAAAAGATTGAGAATTAGGTGGTTAAGTCTATTAATAACGTATTGATTTTGAGTAAAAATTGTCTCTAAATTTAGAGCTTTTGGCAGTTCTTTTTGAAACTTTTCTAATGTTTTATTAGCATTATCGTCCCATAAATCGAGTCGATAATCAGATTCGATCGCAACAGCTAAAGCGATCGCGCTGTGACCGTTAACTATTGCTAATTCATCTAGTGGCTGCCTTATTCCTTTTTTAATTTCAGCAATATCCCCTAATTGAGTCAATTGTCCGTTTTTACCAAAGCTAATGGGAATATTTCTAATGCGATCGAGGGAATTTAATTCCGATTCTACTTCTAAAGAAAAGTTATTCTTATAACTGCGAAATTCTCCAGCAGAAATTTTAGCATCGCTTTGTTCGATTTTACGGGAAAGCTCCTTAACAGTAAGATTGAGAGGAACTAATTGAGCTGGATCGATCTCTACTGTAATTTCTTCATTTGGTTTGCCATATATTTCTACTTTTCCCGTTCCAGGTAAGGCTTCTAGTTCGTGTTGCAACGATCGGGCTTTGCGAGCAAGAATAGCATAATTAGGCTCGAAGTCCTTTTCCCAAGTAACAGCAACTATCTTCGCATAAGCTTTAGTGTCAACTTCTTCTAACTCAGGTTCGCTTGCTTCTGGTGGCAATTCGGACCTAACATCATCTATTTTGTCACGAATGCGCGACCAAACCAAATCTGTTTCATTAGCTGTTACTCGATCTAATAATTGGATTTGTATAATAGATATTCCTGCTCTAGATCTAGATTCTATGGTCTTAATTTCTTCAATGTTTGAGATTGAAGATTCTATTTTTTCGCTAACTAAAGCTTCAACTCGCTCCGCATCTGCACCTGGTAACAATACTCGCACTATTCCAAGGCGAGGTCCTAATTCTACATCTTCCAATCGAGGTAAAGTAAAGAAGGCAGAAAGACCCCAAACTAAAATTAATATGACTGTCAGCAAAAGCAGCCGCGAATTGCGATAAAACAAAGTGTGCATAATTAATATAAATAGTTGTTTGTTGTTTGCTGTTAGCTGTTGGCTGTTAGTTGTTGGCTGTTAGCTATTTGCTGTTAACGATCTCCTCCTCTCCCCCTCTCCCTCTCTCCCCACACTCCCCACACTCCCCACACTCCCCCTCCACCGCTCTCTAAAAATTATTCTTTCAAAGCAAACGGACGAACTAACTGACTCGGTACGAGTCTTTGGGTACCTCTACTAACTACTCGATCGCCATCTGAAAGTATTCCTCTGACAAAAACGCGATCGCCATCTGTATACAACACCTCTACATCTCTTTTTTCGATGCGATAACGATCGGCAACATTTTCAGTGTCAATTAAAGCAAAGCAAGACCACAACCCTCTTTCTCCACGCATTAAAGCTGTTGTTGGTAACCAATATCCAGAAGTATTAATAGTTCGAGTAATTTGCAACCGCGCAACTTCTTTTGATGCTACTAAGCTGCTATTTTCATCGAGTTTTAAAATAACAGTTCGGGTTTGAGTGGCCCGATCGATTTCTGGTAAGATTGATGCAACTCTAGCTTGATATGCTCGATCGCGTATTTTCACTTTTTGCTTGCTTCCTATCTCCAGCGCCGATAATATTTGACTGGGAACGCCTATTTCTATTTCTGGAGCTGTATCTTCTACTATTCGCACTACAGATTGACCAGCTCGTACTACTGTTCCTTCATCGACTTGGCGAGCAGCTATTATTCCAGAGAAAGGAGCGCGAATCGTACTTTTATCAATATTTACGTCCAATTCCGCGATACTGGCATCTAGTTGACGGACGGCTGCTTTTTGTGCTTCGATTTGTTCCGATCGCGTACCGTTTAATAACTCTTCTAAACTACTGCGTGCAATATCTAATCGATCGCTTAACGCTCTTGCTGTATAACTTACTTCGTCGAGACTTTCTTGGCTTATTGCTCCTTGAGAATATAGGTATTTTCTGCGATTTACTTTAATCTGTTCTAGTTCTAACTGATTTTTTAAATTACTAACTTCTGCTCTAGCTGCGGCAATATCTTCTCTGCGCGCACCATTTTTTAATTCCGAAAGTACTGCTAATGCTTGCGCTTTTTGTGCTAATAACCTGGCTCTTTGTGCTTGTAAGTTGCGGGTATCTAGAAGAGCGATCGCTCTTCCTTTTATTACTCTATCTCCGCGATCGACCCCTAACCAAACTAATTTCCCCGCTCTCTCGAAACCTAATTCACTGGTTCTTTGCGCTGCTACTTCTCCAGTGTAGTTGCGCAATAATTTATAGTTATCAACTTGCCGAACTTCTACAGTTTCAACTGGCAAAACTTTTTGGTTACTGGCTCGCTCCTCGCTGCGAGCGCCGATCGTTGACGTGACAATGGGTATGCTAATTAACAATAATAATCCCGCACCTCCAATTGCTACAAACTGTTTGCGAAAGAATTGCGATGAGAATTTAACACGCTTAGGTGGTGGAGAATTTAAACTCATGGCATTCTCACCCGATCGAGAGTTTTGCATTGCAGAAATTTACTATTAATACCCATAGCCGTATTCAAGAGATAATTGTAATTTTTATAAGATAAACCCTAGCCACGATCGTAAATTAGAAAAGACATATTTATTGTTTTCCTTTTACCGAACTGTGCTTTAGAAACATTGTTTTTTGTTTTTTATTTTTGTTATTTGACTTAATTACATTATTGTTAAAATAAATATAAGCGTCAAGAAAAATTGTCCTATATAAAAATATTAATAATTTTGCTAATACTACTAATTACCAGAGAGATAAATATCTAAGTAAAAACAATTAATTATTTGTTTGAGCGAAGATTTTTCAGTAATAACACTTAAAGACAATCTTGTTTTTTTTAGTTAAAAAAGAATTATAAAACTTTCCAAAATAAAAAAGTAAAGTTTGATTTGTGAATCCAACATTTCTGAATCTGTTTAATATTTAATAATTAAATTTAGTTTAAAAATGATAAATAAACTTCCTAATGGGCCAAGTCATCCAGCTTGGTGGCAATTGATATGTTGGATACAAGATTCTTTTAGTTATCTAAAAGAATGCGCTAAAAGTTATGGAGATGTATTTACTTTAAGGATAAAAGGCGTTCCTCCTCTTGTTGTAATTGGACATCCGTTAGGAGTCAAAGAAGTTCTCAGTCAAGAGCCTAATAAATTTGATGTAGGACGTTCTAATTATATAGTTCGACCTTTAGTTGGAGATAATTCCTTAGTGTTGTGTGATGGCAAACGTCATCAGCAAGAACGAAAAATGTTGATGCCTCCATTTCATCGGCAAAATATACAGTCGTACGCCAAATTTATTTGTGAAATTGCAAATCAAGTAGCCGATCGATGGCAAGAAGGTCAAAAGATAATTGCTCGTAAAGTAATGCGAGAAATTACTTTAGAAGTAATTCTTCAAGTAGTCTTTGGAATTTCACAAGGAGAGCGATATTACAAGATTAAACCCTTAATAGGTGAAATGTTAGATGAAATTGATTCACCATTGCGTTCTAGTTTTTTGTTTCTAAAGTTTTTACAGCGAGATTGGGGGACTTGGATTCCTTGGGGAAAATTTAAATATTGTCAAACACAAATTTATAAATTACTACAAGATGAAATTAATGAAAGACGTTCTCTTCCTCTCGAAAAAGGTTGTGACATTCTCAGTCTAATGATGTCAGCAAGAGATGAAGCAGGAGAGTCAATGAATGATGCCGAACTAAAAGATCAATTAATGACTTTATTATTGGCAGGTCACGACAGTACGGCAACTATGTTATCTTGGGCTTTTTATGAAATATTAAAACATCCTACTGTTTTAGAAAAACTAAGAGAAGAGTTAGATTTTTCTAAAAATTTAGCGCCTTTAGAAATAGCTAAACTTCCTTATTTAAACGCTGTTTGTCAAGAAGTTTTACGTCTCCATCCAATAGGTTCGATTATTTTTCCTCGTATTACTAAAACTCCAATGGAAATTATGGGACATTACTTTGAAGCAGAAACATGGCTGATTCTTAGCGTGTATTTGGTTCATCATAAAAAAGAGCTTTATTTAGAACCAGAAAAATTTAAGCCAGAAAGATTTTTGGAAAAGAAATATTCTCCTTACGAATATTTTCCTTTTGGGGGTGGAAATCGCAAATGTTTAGGAGTAGCTTTAGCTGATTTGGAAATGAAGCTAGTTTTGGCTTCCATAATTTCAAAATTTGAATTAACTTTGGCAAGTAAAAAATCAGTTAAACCACAACGTCGTGGTATATCTATTTCTCCTACTGGTGGAATTCCTTTGATTTTTCAACGACAGAGAAAAATATTTTCTAACAAGAGCTTAGACTAACTCACTCTATTTGGTAATATCAAATAGCTAAATAATTGCTAGATATTACGACATCTTTGTTAAGATAGGGCAATCGCCCTTTTTAACTAAATGTCGAAAGAAGTCCCACTGTTTTAGTGTGGGACTTCTTTCGACCAGTAAAAGCGTGCGTAGCACATCCTTATTATCGATTGGATAGGGAATAAGGCCAACCACGATAGAGCAATCCGCTCGAAAATAGAAGGCACTCTAGATGAAACAGGAAGCTCACGGTGAAACCGTGAGTAGTTCACCTCTGATGAAAAAACTGATTAACAACGCCGACAACGCAGTAAGAGAAAGCCTCGAAGGTATGGCAATAGCCCATGCTGACTTAATTAAAGTTCATTTTGACCCCCACTTTATCTATCGTGCCGATGCTCCAGTAAAAAATAAAGTAGCAGTTATTTCTGGTGGTGGAAGCGGACACGAACCCATGCACGGCGGTTTTGTGGGTATGGGAATGCTAGATGCGGCTTGTCCTGGTGAAATTTTTACCTCTCCTACTCCCGACCAAATGTTAGAAGCCGCCAAAAAGGTTAATTCTGGTGCGGGGGTACTTAATATCGTTAAAAACTATAGCGGTGACGTCATGAATTTTGAGATGGCGGCAGAATTAGCTATTTCAGAAGACATTAAAGTCAGAAATATTTTAATCGACGACGACGTAGCAGTTAAAGATAGTACCTATACTCAAGGACGTAGGGGTGTAGGAACAACTGTTTTAGCTGAAAAAATTTGCGGTGCAGCAGCAGAAAAAGGTTACGATCTGACCCAATTAGCTAATCTTTGCCGTCAAGTTAATCTAAACGGACGCAGCATGGGTATGGCGTTGACTTCTTGTATCACCCCAGCAAAGGGGTCGCCTACCTTTGAGTTACCAGAGGAAGAAATAGAAGTAGGTATCGGCATTCACGGAGAACCTGGACGGGAGAGAATGTCGGTAAAATCGGCAGATGAAATTACTGAAATGCTGGCACTATCTATTATTAAAGATACTGGCTACACTCGTACAGTTAGGGAGTGGGACTCGGAGAAAGGGGAATGGTCGGATTTAGAATTAATTGACCCCTCATTTGAAAAAGGCGATCGCGTCCTGGCTTTTGTTAACGGTATGGGCGGCACTCCTCTGGCTGAGTTATACATTGTTTATCGCAAATTGACAGAAATTTGTGACAAAAATGGTTTGAATATTGTGCGGAATCTAGTTGGTTCCTACATGACTTCTTTGGATATGCAGGGTTGTTCGATTACTTTGTTAAAGATGGACGACGAGTTAATTAAACTCTGGGACGCTCCAGTGAAAACACCCGCATTTCGCTTTGGTTAAAGTCAAAAGTCAAAAGTTAAAAGTCAAAAAAAGTATATTGGGTCGCAATCGATAACGTGACGTCCTCCTACACCAAATCGGAGATTATGGTGTAGGCTTCCCAACCTCACAGCTAGGCATTGCTACCCTACGCCACTTGTCTATGCACGTAGCACCCGACAGCCCGACTTGATAGCCAATTTCTTCCTTCCCCCAGAGTCCCTGGGTACATAACATTTCTATACCGCGATTACATATTTCTTGAGCTGAGGCTATATCGCGATCTGCCTCATACTTACATTCTGGGCAAGAATGCCATCTATCTTTTAGCTCTTTTCTGACTTCGATACGACAATTAGGACAAGTTTGAGAAGTCCCCCGATGGTCTACCTCAGTTATGTATTTCCCTCTTCTCCAAGCTACATATTTGACAATAGTTCGAAACTGACCGAAAGCAGCGTCAAGAGTATGTTTGCCCAAAAACCCTTTAGCCATCGTTCTAAAGTCTATATCCTCTAGAAAAATGGTGTCCGCCATATCGCAAAGTTTGTGAGCTAACTTGAATTGATAGTCTTTTCTAGCCTGCGCAATGTGGTTGTGCATCTTTTCTACTTTGAGCCTGGCTTTTTCGTAATTCTTAGAGCGTTTGTCTTGCTTGGTGCGTCCTAACTCGGAGGGAACCTCCGAGCGGGCGCTCCGCTTTTTGGATAGTCTGCGTTGCAGCACTTTCAGCCTACTGTGCAGCTTGTTAAAAAACTTACGACCCTCTTCGATAAAACCGTCAGAAGTAGAAAGATATTTCTCTACCCCTAGATCTACCCCAATAGCATGACCGTATGGTATCGGTTGAGGAACATCGACATCTAACTGAATACTAATTGTTGCAAACCACCCAATCGCTTTTTTTATAACCCTGATTTGTTTGATTTTGAATCCATCAGGAATAGGACGATGTAACTTAATATTTATCAATCCTGTGCGAACCGAAGTGGCACCCTAGAGTGAGTCCCTAAAAAGACTCCAGCCTAGTAGCCAAGGTTGTACCCGCCTGAAGGTGCAAACCTGGTAACGGGTTTGTATCATAGCTAGAGGGTTAAGTGTCCGATAAGAAGCAAATCATCTGCCAAATATTGGGCTAGGGTAAGACACTTATGCTTAACGAAAGTGAACCTGTGTTGAGGCTTCTATAAAATAGAATTACCCACGATGGTTAATGGGTAATAGGGAAGGTGAAAACTTATACGAACGATATAAGTATAACAAGAATCTATCCCGATTGTAGATTCTGTGGCTACTGACCTCCCGATTAACAGGAGTATAGCAGGAAGCTAAAGGTGTCACATCTCAAAGGTGTGGAACGGGTTAACCCCCACTGGGTCTTGGAAATACACTCAAGTAAGCCAACCGTAAGGAAAGCAGAACTCCCAAGGGGGGAGAGGATGCTAAAGAAGCTAACGCCGTCACTCGTGCATGGAACAGGAATACATAACTGGACGGATAGGGTTCATGCCTAACTCGAAAGAGTGCTGACTTTAGCAGGTGATTTCAGTTCTGGATGAACGAAACACGAAAAGTTTAAGTGCGATTCGTTCCTAGGCGAATAAATAACCTAGGGAGGTAAACTACAAGCCAACGCAACCGCTTGCAGACCTTAACTAGCTACTCAATGTGGGTTCAAGTCCCACTGTCCAGAGG
>JASJDA010000167.1 GCA_030065755.1 Prochloraceae cyanobacterium
GATCCAATTATTGACGGTTTTTCCAGTAAGTTTTCTGACTAAGGTAGTTAAATAAGCTGAGGAATAACCAACTGCTTGAGCTACTTCTTTTAGTGTAATACTTTGATGATAATTCAATTCAATGAACTCGAATACCTCACGCAATCGCCGATTTGATGGAAATATTGACTCACGCTCGTTTGATTTTTTACTTTCTTTGATACTAGATAATTGCTCTTGTTTAAAAAAAATCTTAACAAGATTTTTTTCCGTGCTAATAATAGCAAATCCTGCGGTTTCCAAACATTTAATTAAAAGATTTTTAGTTTCAGAATTTAGATAAGTTCGTATTAGTGCATCCCCAGGTTGTATCATATATTTGCTCATCATTACCTTCTTAATTTTTGCCCTGTTAGTTGTTCTCATTTAATCTTTGTAGTGCTTTGATGAGGTTGGACAGAAGCGAATCACTCCTTAACCTCCCAAACTGTATTCTTAATAACTGCAAGCCAAATGAACTTATGCACTTTTCACACAATCAAATCGCTATAATTACCTGAGTTATCAATTCGCAGTTGGTTTTAAGAACCAAATTGCATAAGTTCAACTGCATTGCATCTATTAAGTATTTAGGCAACGAAATGAGAAGATCTTTGAAAGTCAGGGGAGCACAACTTCGATGAATGCTTCATCAAAATATTGGAAAATTTGCCGAATCAGTCTGGACAAGGACAGAGTTGGATACGAATATCGTTTAGTTCCAAAGGCACAGAAGTTTTTTCAGCAAACACTCTCTGATTCCCATCATCGTAAAAGCAAGGATATACAAACTAAACTACTTTCCTACTTTCACGAGGAAAATTCGGCTATTGCCGGATTTTGTCTGAGGTGCTATGTTTCTTACCCTATCCTCAAAGCTTGCCAAAAAATTGATAGTATGTTCGCTGCACAGAAGTCCTTTACGTACCGAGAATTGCTGCCATTTGTTCTTAATGACGATGGTCAAACTCCGATCGTTTTAGATAAAGATGGTAAAACTCAACTGCTTTTAGATAAAAATGGTAAGACTCAAACAATAGCTTATGAAGTATTTGGAGTCAATATTTTACAAACGTATAAACATGATTCTCAATTCTCGATGAGTCTAGAGAATTGGGCATATTTGAGAACAAAACAAAATAGAGAACTTAAAAATTTTTTATCCGAGTTTGGTTTTAAACTTCTGAGCGACTGGGCACTTCTAAATCGAGCTAGAGCATTACAGCTCGAACGTTTATCAATGCGCGATCGCCATCTGGTAGAAGTTTTCCATTTAATCTATCGTCGAGATAGATTAAAGCAGCGGCAGAAGGGAGTCAGGCGATGCCTGGACCCTCATGAGACTCAACTAATAGAAATGCTTGCCCACTTACAACAACGAGATGTCATTGTCAAAAATACGGTCGAGTTGATTAAAGAACTGAAACAGGTTGCAACCCAATTGAGGCAGTATGACATCTGGAGTTATAGAGCAGCTTTGGAAATCATTGAACCTGATACAGGAAATTATGTACTTAGAGCCGATTTACCTCATGATGCCATTAATGAAATAGATCTCGAACAGCAAGAACTTTTGCAGTTTTTACACCAGCAATTGAAGTTAGCTTTAGTTAGTGCGATCGAGCTAGAAATCAAAAATAGCATTGCTAAGTTACAAAAAAGCAAGAGATATGCACCTTTAGCTCAACAATTCATTCCTGGTTTACAACTATATTACTGCCAAGGTCAATCTCTCAAGGAGATTGCGCCCCAGTTAGGAATGACCAGTTGGGACCAAGCCAGGCGAGTATTGAACCCAGGGGCACTTGTATTGAAGGTGCGAGCTTCGTGCGTGCAACAACTTCTCGAGAGCATCTTAAAAAAGGCATCAGAAAAAGGTTTGACCAAAATCCCTCCTGAACCACAATATCTCAAAACCCTAGCAGAACTTATTGAAGCTTTTGCTGATGAAGAAGTCTTTTTCGAGGCAACAGCAGAAATAAAAGCCGGGAAGAACCGTTCCCTCAAAAGCTTATATGCTCAGGAACTACGGCTCTATTTTAAACAACATACGTAACCCAGATATATTTAAAGTTATGCGTAATTCTAAGGAATATTCAACAGATTTAAGACTGGTACTGCCAGAAGTTATTTGGCTCGAACCCGAACATTTCGCTCAGGCAACAGAGATTAGCAGCCAAGTGTCGAGCGAATCTGGCCAATGGTCAACCTATCTGAATACACTGGCACTATCTGGTTTTAAAGAATGGCTTGAAGAAAGAATACCTAATAAACCAATTAATCGAGAACCCAATCTGATTGAATCTATCTGCCATCTATTGGTGGGTGAGTTTAAATATGCTCTTATTGCTACCGAGCACCTTTTAGATGAAGTAGTGAATGTCCCTCAAGCTGCCATCAACAGACCCGAATTGGCGGCTCATTTCTACGTTGTGCTGGAAGTACAAGAAGAGCTCGAAGAAGTCATTATTAGAGGATTTTTGCGCTACGACCAATTGGATAATTATCGCAGTAGGATCAATTTACAACGGGAGCAGGACAGTTGCTACCAGCTGCCGCTGTCTTTATTTGATACTGAACTCAATCATCTGTTGTTCTACTCCCGTTACTTAGAACCAAGTGCTATCCCTCTACCTGTAGCTTCTGCCGAGGGTGCTCAAGAGTCCTTACTCGAAGTCCTTCATTCAAGTAGAACCAAGTTAAGCCAATGGTTACAGGGGACTTTTGACGAAGACTGGTGCTCTTTTGATAGGCTAGTTAGCTTAGAAGCTAATTTAGCTTGGAGTACCAGGAATAGATCGGAAGGGGCTAAGGGGGGTAAACTAATTAACTTAGGGATACAACTCGGCAGTCAAACGGTGGCACTGCTAATAAGTGTCACCCCAGAAACTTCTGAGAAAGTAGGGATCCAGGTTCAGTTATATCCAACAGAGGGAGACAGGTATTTGCCTCCCAATCTCCAACTGTCTTTGCTAAGTAGAACGGGAAAAACACTTCAGTCAGTTCGAGCGAGAAGTCAAGATAACTACATTCAACTTAAACCTTTTAAAGGTAAATCAGGAATCCATTTTAGTATTGAGGTAAGTATCGAGAATATTAGCGTCACAGAAGATTTTGAGATCTAACAAAAGTAAAAATTTCGTTGATGGCAGAAGGACTAGTTTATAAGGGATCTAAAACCGATAAATTAACCTTCTGCCTTTTGCCTCCTGCCCTCTGCCTTCGAGATCAGCGAGAGCGAGATCGCTGCGCCTTCGGGGGAACGCCAACGTAAATCCGCCATCAACGATCGGATTTACAGGAAGAAGTTATTTTTGTATCGTGAAGAGTTATTACAAAAAACCAGGTCTTTCAGAAAACATAAGAAGTAATTCCGAATAATCAATTACAAAGCTTTAAAATTGTTTTTTAGAGCCATTATAAAAATTAATTTGAGAAAAATAGATTCAAAGATGACGCACAGTCAATCAGTGATAATCAATTTTGGTAATGGTAATTTGAATAAGGGATTCGAGCGAGTGACCACTCAGCTATGCATAGCAGGTAATCCACTGCCGCAGCAATTTACTGGCAGTTTACCCCCAGCACCTCATCTGGTTGAACTGTATAAGAATTGGCAGTCAATTTATCAGGCTCTGTGCGCTCGTCCAAATATACCTTCTCGCTTGAAACAAGAGGAGGAGGAGGATGATGATGATGATGATGAACTCGAAATCGATTCTGGGGGTATAACCTGCATCTCTGAGTTGAGTTTCGATGAGTTATGCCAAAATTTACAAGAAGGCATCAATGGTTGGCTAAAATCTGAGGGTTTTCTCAATATCGAGCGGCAACTGCGAACGGAACTAGACCCCAATGAAGAAATTCGGGTGATTATTGAAACCAACAATCTATTGCTACAGAGATTACCCTGGCATCGCTGGGATTTCTATAGGGATTATTCCAAAGTGGAAATGGCTCTGTCTAAATCAGAATATAAACGTGCCCGATGTTCTCCGCCAAAACTTAAAAGAAAGAAAGTCAGAATCTTGGCCATTCTGGGCAATAGCCAAGGCATCGATCTAGAGAGAGAAAGCAAGTTTCTTAAAAACTTACAGGACTCAGAAACTGTATTTCTTGTCAAACCCTCACGAGTGGAATTCAACAAACAGCTTTGGGACGAGCAAGGGTGGGATATCCTCTTTTTTGCTGGCCACAGTCAAAGCGAGGGTGAAACGGGTCGTATTTATATTAACGAAAACCAAACTAACAACAGTCTAATAATTGAACAGTTAGAAGAAGCTCTTAAGGCAGCTATTGATAATGGCTTAAAGTTAGCGATTTTCAATTCCTGTGACGGACTGGGATTGGCGAATGCACTGGAGAAATTAAATATTCCTACTATTATTGTCATGCGGGAGCCAGTACCCAATCTTGTGGCTCAGGAATTTTTTCAGCATTTTCTTTTGGCTTTTGCACGAGAGCGACTTTCTTTATACCTAGCAGTTCAGCAAGCAAGAAGGAAGTTACAAGGATTAGAAGATGAGTTTCTCGGTGCTTCTTGGCTGCCCGTGATTTTCCAAAATCCGGCAGTAGAACCTCCAAGTTGGCTCTTTTTGGGCGGGATCCCTCCTTGTCCTTATCGCGGGTTATTTGCCTTCCGAGAGGAGGACGCACACCTCTTTTTTGGGCGCGAGCAGTTTACTTCTGATTTGGTGGCAGCAGTAAAGAGAAAATCTTTAGTGGCGGTGCTCGGTCCTTCTGGAAGTGGAAAATCTTCTGTAGTGTTAGCTGGGCTGATTCGGAGGTTACGACAGGATCCCAATATTGAGTGGCAGATAGTCTGGTTTCGTCCTGGGAAAAATCCTTTTGAAGCATTGGCGGCAGCGTTAGCCCCTTTGTGGCAGCAGATTGACTCGATAACTCGTCGAGAAATTCAGATCTCTGGCCAAGTTAACGGGAATGAAATAACTTGCCTAGAAAAGGAAGAGGAAAATGTTGAGAAAGAAAATTGCCGACGCTTGCACCCATGGGAATTGGCAATTGCTCTCCAACAAGATGATTCGATCTTATACAAAATAGTAGATAGCATCGTACAGCAAAACCCTGGCACTCGCTTAGTATTAATCGTCGATCAGTTTGAGGAACTTTACACCCAAACTCTAGAGTCAGAACGTCAACCTTTCTTAGATAGATTGCTCAATGCTGTGAGATTAGCTCCAGCGTTTACCCTAGTTCTGACCCTGCGGGCTGACTTTTATGGATATGCTCTCTCTTACCGACCCTTTAGCGATGCCTTGCAGGGAGCAGTCTGGAACCTCGGTCCAATGAGTCGTGAGGAATTGCGATCGGCAATTGAAGAACCAGCGGCACAAATGCAAGTGAGGCTAGAAAAGGGGTTGTCGGAGAAACTAATTAATGCCATGAAAGAGCAGCCAGGACATTTACCTTTACTGGAGTTTACCCTAACTCAGTTGTGGTCAAAACACCATAGTGGTCTATTGACTCATCAGGCTTACTCCGAGATTGGCGGTCTATCTTTGGCACTAGCTAACCACGCTGAGGCGGTATATGCTCAGTTAAATCAGGTAGACAGGGCGAGGACGCAGCGGGTGTTTGTGCAGTTGGTTAATCCTGGAGAAGGAACGGAAACTACCCGCCGATTGGCGACAAGTGATGAGGTCAATTTAGAAAACTGGGACTTAGTGACGCAGTTGGCATCAAACCGTCTGTTGGTGACAAACCGCAATGAGTCTACAGGAGAAGAAACAGTGGAAATCGTCCACGAGGCCTTGATTAGAAGTTGGGGACGTTTAGGTGAGTGGATGGAGGTTAATGGTGAATTTCGTCGCTGGCAAGAGGAGCTAAGGGGGATAATACGTCAGTGGGAAAATAGCGATCGCGATCAAGGGGCACTGTTGCGTGGAAAGCCTTTGGCAGATGCCGAATATTGGCACAACAAACGTCGAGAGGAGTTGAGTTTAAGAGAACAGACCTTTATTGAACAAAGCTTGGCACTGTGCGATCGCGAGCTCAAATCCCAAAAGCTCAGGCAAAAACGCACGATCCTAGGACTCACAAGTGGCTTGGTAGGAGCTTTAATGTTAGCAGTAGTCGCTTGGAGGCAATGGCAGAATGCAGCCCACAGCGAGATCGAAGCCATTAGTGCCTCCTCAGAAGCACTTTATGTCTCCAATAATAAATTAGACGCGCTGATCGAGGCAATTCGAGCGCGGCAAAAATTACACGCCACACACAGAGTAGACGCTGAGACTAAAACTAAAGTAGATGCCGTCTTACGGCAAGCAGTTTATGGAGTTGTTGAATACAACCGTTTGTCACGGCATCGCGACGAAGTTAAAAGCGTCGCATTCAGCCGAGACGGTCGCACGATCGCCTCGGCTAGTAGCGATAAAACTATTAAGCTTTGGAAACCTGACGGCACTTTAATTACGACTATTGCAGGGCACAGCGATCTAATTTGGCAATTGGCTTTTAGTCCCGACGGTCAAATGCTGGCTTCAGCTAGCAAAGACAAAACCATCAAACTCTGGAAAATAGAAGCGGGTAAAATACCTATTTTGCTAACGACCCTTGTAGATCATAACCATGATGTGAGGGGAGTGGCTTTCAGTCCCGACGGTCAAATGCTGGCTTCAGCCAGTGACGATCAAACTGTCAAACTCTGGAGGCGCGATGGCACTTTAATTACGACTATTGCAGGGCACACTAATATTGTGAACGGAGTAGCGTTCAGTCCCGACGGTCAAATGCTGGCTTCGACCAGTTGGGATAAAACTGTCAAACTCTGGAAACTAGAAACAGGAAAAATGCCGACTTTATTAAAAACTTTAACAGGACATACTAAGGTAGTTTATGGAGTGGCATTCAGTCCCAATAGTCAAATACTTGCTTCGACTAGTTGGGATAAAACTGTAAAACTTTGGAAACCTGACGGCACTTTAATTGCGACTCTTAACGGACACAATGCTCGTGTTTGGGGAGTTGCATTTAGCCCCGATCGAAAAAACTTAGCCTCAGCTGGTGATGACAAAACCGTTAAGCTTTGGAATCTTAAAAGCCCCTTGGTAACAAAACTTATAGGTCATAGTGCCGTAGTGATAGGAGTGGCATTTAGTCCTGATGGTCAAATACTCGCTTCTGTAAGTGATGATAAGACTGTAAAACTTTGGAAACCTGACGGCACTTTAATTGCGACTCTTAACGGACACAACGCTCAGGTTTATGGAGTGGCATTCAGCCCCAATGGTCAAATACTCGCTTCTGCAAGTGCAGATAACACGATTAAGCTTTGGAACATAAAGCAAAAAACACCTCAACTTCTGACAACCTTAAAAGGACATCAAGCATCCGTTTGGGGAGTGGCATTTAGTCCTGATGGTCAAACCATTGCCTCTGCAGCAGGTGATAATACGGTCATGCTCTGGAATTTAGGAAAAAAAAAGCGTCAACTTCTGGCAATCTTAAAAAGACATCAAGCATCCGTTTTTGGAGTTGCGTTTAGCCCTGATGGTCAAATACTCGCTTCTACAAGTGCAGACCGTACTGTTAAACTTTGGAAAGTAAAGCCAGCACAAATGCCGGTTTTACTAAGAACACTTACAGGACATACCGCTCAGGTTTATGGAGTGGCATTCAGTCCCGATGGTCAAACTATTGCCTCCGCAAGTGCAGATAACACGATTAAGCTTTGGAAACCAGATGGTACTTTATTGACGACTCTCAATGGTCATAGTGCAGTCGTTTATGGAGTGGCATTCAGTCCCGATGGTCAAACCATTGCCTCTGCAAGCTGGGACAAGACGATCAAACTTTGGAAACCAGATGGTACTTTATTGACGACTCTCAATGGCTATAACGGTCAGTTTTGGAAATTAGCATTCAGTCCCGACAGTCAAACTGTTGCCTCTGCAAATGAAGACACAACAGTCATTTTGTGGAATAAAGAGCAGGTTCTTAAGCTCGATCCACTAACCTATGGTTGCAATTGGCTGCGCGATTATTTAAAAACAAATCCCCACGTGCGCGATCGCCATCTTTGCGATAATTAGCAGTCACCTTTTAATACACAATTTCATAATTATGTCAAGGCGAAACTTCTAAGATGTGAATATTTAAGAAAATGAAAGGGATTACCTAAAAATAGTTAATTTTCAAGATTATTGCCTCTAGATACTATTTCTATATGGAAGCAAACCAGACAAATAAATAAGCTTTTAAACTCTTTGAGAGTCTAGCATAGCAAGAAAAGGAAACACATGAATTCAGATAAATTTGGCAAGAAGATACGCGGCGTTAATCTTGGCGGCTGGTTACTTCTTGAGAAATGGATGACTCCCAGTCTTTTTAAGGGACTTCAGGCTACAGATGAAACGAGGTGGTGCTTAGAGTTAGGTAAAGAGGAAGCAACCAAACAGCTCAAAAAGCACTGGGAGTCTTTTATCACAGAAGAAGATTTTAAGTGGCTTTCGCAGGTAGGCATTAATGCAGTCCGAATACCAGTAGCGTTTTGGCTTTTTGGACCACCCTATCCTGACCACAAAATATATGAAGGGAAAGAGCCGTTTGTCGAAGGAGGAGATAAATATCTCGATCGGGCTTTTGAATGGGCTAAAAAATACGGAATATATATTGTTCTCGATCTTCACGCTGCTCCAGGTTGCCAGAATGGTTTTGACAACGGTGGAATGCAAGGTGTTATCGACTGGCATACGAAAGAGGAGTATATCCAATTCTCCCTCGAATTTCTCGAAAAGCTTGCGAAACGTTATGGACAGCATCCAAATCTCATCGGCATTGAAACATTGAATGAACCTCACGGGTATAAGATACCAAACCCTCTAGATATTCTCAAGTCTTACAATCGTGAGGCTTATAAGAGAATCAGAAAACATTGCGACAAGCATGAAGTTGCAGTCATTTTTCATGATGCCTTCCTCCCTCATACAAATTATCGTGGGGATTTTCAAGAACCCGAATATACTAACGTGATTTATGATACTCACTGCTACCAGGTCTTTGGTGAACATTATAAGAATTGGGATATTTACGGACACATTCAAGAAGCGGCCATCAACAGAAAGAATCAAGTAGACAAGATTATCACCGAACTGAACCTTTGGGTGTGTGTAGGGGAATGGAGTCTTGGATTCCCACCACCTATTGATCCCAACCGTCCTGTAGTCGACCCAAACATCTTCTCAATATGGAACCAACAAGGTCCTAATGGCTATGTTAGACAAGACATGGATGAGTTTCAGAAAAATGTTGCCTATCGAGCTTATGGAGCCGCCCAATTGGCAAGTTTTGAAAGGTGTTTAAGCTGGTTTTTTTGGAGCTACAAAATAGAAGAAACAGAAACAGAAGCACGAGCATCTTGGTCTTTCCGTGACTGTGTGGAAAGAGGTTGGTTGCCCGATAAATATAACTAAAGTAAGGACGCACCAAGAAAAGACAAAAGGAGTTTGGGAAATATCTAAATCCTCTTCCAAACAAGTCACTGTTCTTTATTCCCTATTCCCTTTAACTTAAAAACTCCAAGGTTCGGATCTTTAAGAAATAAGCTATGAGCAAAAATCAAATGACGATAAAATCGGTTGATTGCCAGACTGTCTCTAAAACATTTTACGATGCTGTCATTGTAGGATCGGGGGTGGCTGGAGCTATTGTTGCCAAACAATTGAGCGAACAAGGAAAGAATGTTTTAATCCTCGAAGCAGGAACCAGTAGAGATTTAACTCTTGCAGGCTTTCAAAGTTACGTTGAAACTTTTTACGGTGCTATTGCCAAACACGCTAACTCACCTTATCCTTTAAATCTCAATGCTCTTAGCCCCACTGATGGTCTTAATAGCTATTTTGAAGAGAAAGGCCCCATGCCCCTTAGCGGTTCTTATACACGGGTCACGGGGGGGACAACTATGCACTGGCAAGGCACAACTCTACGGATGTTACCGGATGATTTCAAATTACGCAGTAAGTACGGACAAGGTCTTGACTGGCCGATTGAGTATACAGATCTTATGCCCTACTACCGCAAAGCAGAGTATGAGATTGGGGTTTCTGGGAATACAAAAGAACAAAAAGAGCTAGATATTCCCTTTTTACCTGGTTATGTCTTTCCCATGAAAGAGCTTCCCCCTTCTTACTTGGATGAGCAAATTCGTGAGAAAATTGATGGGACTACATTTGACCTCGATAAAGAGACCATTAAATTAAAGCTCAGTAGTTTCCCCCAGGGTCGCAATAGTGTACCTAACCCTGATTACGCTTTGTACCACGGTGATGTTTTTGTTCCCAGTGGAGTTACTAGTGAAAATCCGTTGGAGTATGGAGAACGATGCCAAGGTAACGCCAGTTGTGTACCTATTTGTCCGGTTCAAGCGAAGTATGATGCCCGAAGAACCCTAGGTACAATAGCCTTTCCCGATCGCGTGCATTTACTTTCCCAGGCTGTAGCTTCTCGGGTTGAAATCGATCCCGAAAACGGTCGTGTCACCGCTATTCACTATAAGCACTATAAAGATAAAAACTCTCCCCAGTATACCATCGGAACTGCCAAGGGTCGTTTATTTGTCTTAGCGGCTAATGCAATAGAAAATGCGAAGCTAATGCTTGCTTCTGAACTGCTTAGCACCAGTGGACTGATAGGTAACAATATGATGGATCATCCCTTCATTTTAACCTGGGCTTTGATGCCTCAAGTAATCGGGACCATGCGTGGCCCCCTTGTTACATCAGGAATCGGAACATTTCGTAAAGGTAAGTTTCGCAAGCAACAATCTGCATTCGGGATTGCTATCGAAAATAGTGGTTGGGGATGGTCAGGTACGGGTGCTACTGATGTGCTGCGAGATGCTGTCAATCGAAATAGGTATGGAAAAGATCTTCGTCAGGAACTGATCGATCGAATCTCACGGCAACTACTGCTGGCTTTCATGTGTGAGTTACCCGCCGATTACAGCAACCGAGTTACTATCGATCCTCAGTATAAAGATCGGCTCGGTAATTATCGTCCCGTGATTCACTTTAATATATCTGATTACTGTAAAAAGACAATGGCTGATGCCCGAAAAGTTTCTCGTGAGATCTTCAAGCGTTTAAAAGCAGAAGACTATACTCACTACAAGAATTCAGACCCTGCCTATTTTGAGTATGAGGGTGAAGGCTATTGGTACCGAGGAGGAAACCACTTTTCGGGAACTCACGTAATGGGAACGAGTAAACATAACTCGGTTGTTAATAAGAATTTACGCTCTTGGGATTATGAGAATCTTTACTTAGTCGGTTCAGGAAGTATGCCTTCTATTGGCACTGCCAATACAACATTAACTATTGCCGCGCTGTCTTTTTTGGCTTCCGAGCAGATGCTTAAGGACTTGAATACTTAAGATTTAAAACAACAAAAGGCACTAATTCCATAAATCTAGAAAATATTGCCAGCTGAGGTATTACAGGAGTTCAAACCATTGCTATATAAAGATTCTGTATCCCAATTGTCTAGTTTGACAGCCCTTAAAAGAGCTAATTTGTCGTGCCTCCTACGATTGAAAGCTCTTAGTTTTCCCGACTGCGGAGGATTATTATGAAGAGCGATCGTCTAAAGTTAATTACAACGATTGAAGACTTGCGTTACTATCTAATTCAGGGCATGAAGATAGAACACGCAACTATTCCCCCTTATTTAACTGCCCTTTACTCCCTGAAGCCAGGAAGTAACTTAGAAGCTTTCCACATGATTCGACCCATTGTTGTGGAGGAAATGTTGCATCTAACCTTGGCAGCCAATGTTTTTAATGCCGTTGGGGGAAATATAGAAGGAGTTTTCACAAACCCTGAATTTGTTCCTAGATATCCGACTAAGCTACCTACCGGAGAAGAAGAGTTTCTAGTGAATGTGGGAAAATTTTCCAAACAAGCAGTAAAAACATTTCTCAATATTGAACGTTCTAAGGAAGTAACCCAAGACGAACCATTAGTGGGATCTAGAGTCAAGGAAGAATTTTTACTGTCAATTTTTGGTTACGATCCTACCAAGAGCTTCTCTAGCATTCGGCTATTTTATGCAGAGGTCATTCGTGGTTTGTATGCGCTGCATAAAGAGATGGGCGATGCTTTATTTTGTGGCGATCCTCAGAAGCAAATTAGTCGTGAATATTACTATAACGGTGCAGGAGATATTATTAAGGTTACGGATTTTGACTCTGCCATCCGCGCCTTAACCTTAATTCAAGAGCAAGGTGAGGGGTCTAGAACCGAAGCTATCTATGATGCAGAAAAAAAACTGTGCCATTATTATCGTTTCGAACAACTAGAGTTGGGTCAATACTATGTAGTAGATAAAAACGAGCCACTGAACTCGGATAAGCCCCATTGCCCCACAGGTAAAACTTTTACCGTAGATTGGGACGCTGTTTATCCCGTCAAAGAAAATGCGAAACTAAACGATTATCCTAAAGGTTCAGAATTATATACTGCAGCCCAGGATTTCCAAAAAGCTTACAGTAAATTTCTCGAAGAGATTGAAGATTCCTTTAATGGCAATCCTGAGAAGTTGGTTCTTGCAGTGGGCGGAATGTTCCGACTCAGGGACTTAGCTAATAGTTTGATTCGTAACCCCATTCCAGGGATGGATGGGGTTAACGGTGCTCCGATTTATCGGTTGGATTAAAAGACCAGAAGTCGAAAATAAAATTTGTTCTACTCATTGAATATAAGCAGCGCAGATCTCAAAATTTTGTGGAGGTAAATAACGAGTGGATATTGATACACCTGAATTTATGGAGTATTTTCTCGATTTTTCTGTAGCGGTTACCGGATTTTCTCGATTCGATCTGCAAGGAACTGGACAAGTTTCTCTTTACTTTTCCACCATTCGGGGAATCATTGGTGACCAGATCTTTGGAGAATTATTGCAAACCTTTCACGATTTGGATCGGAAAGCAAAAAGGGAAAATAATCAGTCAGTTTTGACTGATGGGATAAGTTTTGAGATTCTGGTGTCTGGAAAACTAGGACCGATCGCCCGTAACATCATCAAATTATGGTATACAGCTATTTGGTATCAACTTCCCTCTCCATGGCAGGAGAAGTTTGGTGCCAGGCAAAATGATATCACCTTTATTGTCAGTCCTTATGCCTATCCTGAAGGACTTTTGTGGCCTGCGATCGGGGTTAACCCACCTGGAGCCAAAGCACCAGGATACGGCACCTGGAGTGAACCCCCTTCAGTCAAACTCAGTTGAATCATTGAAAGCGATCGCAAGGGTTAGATTCTGCTGATTTGAAAGATACCATAACCCCATCGTACTTAAAAGACTCTAATTTAAAGATCGAACATAAAGGTTAAATATGAGCATCAAACCTTGGTTTTATAGACTCTCTGCTTTTGTACTAACAATTCTCCTTAGCTTGACGATCTTTAGTTTTCCAGCTAATGCTTTCGTTAAGACAGATTATATTCACTTAAAAGCAACAAATGAATGTAATGGCTGCGATCTATCGGGAGCAGATTTATCGGGAGCAGATTTATATGGCAGTGCCCTCGTTGAAGCCGATCTCTCAGGAGCAAATCTATCGCAAGCCTTGCTAAAGGATGCCGATCTCAGAGGAGCAAATCTAACAGGAGCGAATCTATCGCAAGCTATTCTGATTGGAATAACTTTGTCAGAGGCTAATTTAACAGAAGCTCATCTCTCGAATGCAAAATTGCGTAATGCTCTTATGAATAAAGCAATTTTGTCAAAAGCCGATCTCAGAGGGGCCGATCTAGAACATGCGATCGGATCTGATGCAGATTTGTCCAATGCTATGGCCCAAGAGGCAAAATTCAATAAAGCGATTTTATCTAGAGCGAATCTATCGGGAGCCGATTTTTCCAATGCCAACATGAGAAATACTAAGTTGGAGGATGCCAATCTTAAAGAAACCAAGCTAAGAGGAGCCGATCTATATCGTGCTGTCATGCCTAACCATACTATCTATAACGACGATGTCTCTGAGTAAAGTTTACCTTGTTCAATTGAAAGCCAGAGAAAACTTAGATCGAAAAGAATCAATCTAATCTAGAGAATCCGCTAATAAATCAGATAATTCCTGCTGAGAGCGCTCGCGATTATCATCATAGATCTGAATCGTGTTAATATTTTTGTGCCGAGAAAATTTCCGCACTTTTCTATAATTGCCATTAGTTAAGTTGAGGGTTTGGGTGATACTCCCGTGACGCACCCGATGGGGAGAAACGATCTTCGATATCCCTGCCATCTGACAATGTTTACGAAGTATTTTATAAATTCCATCCCCAGATAATCTTTTGCCTTGATGACAACGATCGAGGGCAATGAATAAAGGATCCTCAAGAGATTCAAATTCTCTTACCTCTAACCAATTTTGAATTGCTTTGGCACATCCACGACTCAAACCAACTATGGATGATGTTGTGCCTCGCCCTTTACCCAAAATGGTTAATTCAAAAGATCGTAAATCTACGTCGCCAACATTGAGACGACTTATTTCTCCCCGTCGTAAAGCATTATCCCAAAGCAGCCGCAAAATAGCATAATCTCGCTTACCATCTGAAGACGTAAGATCGCAAGTGGACAAAACTTTTTTATAAGCATTGGCTTCCAACCCAGAGGTATCCCGATAAGAACTAGCCCGTTCGTTTTTTACCTCATCGAGACTGTAATCGCAAACTCCGAGAGATCGCCCCCGTGCTACCAAGGCTTTAATCGCCGCTAGACGCACGTTAACGCTAGCTTCTTTTAATCCTCGCTCTATCATAATTGATTTGTACTTGAGGACTACAGAAACGGCAACAGAACGATCTAAATGTAAAAATTCGAGGACGCTATCGCGATCGGGCTTCACTCCAGTCATAGTGACAAAGAAATAATTTAAAGCTTTCCTGTAGGTGTCTCTAGTTGCAGGCGAGCGAAATCCTGCCAGCAGTTGCCCTAAAACGTCAGGAGCTTGAGAATCGTACGGGGCAAAACGGTTGGCAATCGGAGCATTTAGAGATCTTTTTAAACGTTCTATATTAAAATTTGTCACTAGATGTAAGGTATCGAGAACTTTCTTTTCCGATATCACAACATTACCTCAAACCGCTACAATATTCACTAATACCAATTCTCCTGATTTAGGCTACACACGATCTTCGCGCGCTCTCAAGAGCGAGCTGCACGAACTGTACGCGGGGCGCAAACAGATATCCTGCTGGCCAAAAGACTAACTAACCATGTGTAGCCTAAATATAGGGAAAGCAGATTAAAAACATTCATTAATTCACGTGTCGTCGCCAGATATTGAAACCCAACCACAACAACAAGCTCACGATGAAGCCAAACGAAACAAACAAGGTGAAGAAACCGAGCGATACGTTATTAAATTGCTCAAACCATTATGCGGTCGCGGCGGTCAATTGTTTTCTAGCCTCGATGACAAGCGACTTTTCACCCCCAATCGCGGTAAATTAGATATTCTCATGAATCTCTCTGGTGTTAGATTTGCTGTTTCAGTTAAGTCTAATCACAACGAAAAAGTTAAAGTTTTCTACGACCGAAAACATGAATCAATTCGCTACAGCACCAAAAAATGGGGCAAAGGTCGATTTCTCTTTGATATTACTCAACAAATTAACGACCAAGTCGATTGGTTACTAGCCAATCGTCCTAAACTTTTTAGCAAAAAGAAACAACCTAAGATGCCTTGGAGAATCATCGTCGTTTGTGGTGCTCCTGCGTTCCAATTCCAAAATCAGGTTGAAGTGGTGGTTTTTCCCGATTCTCCTACCGAATCGATTAACGACACAGAATACTTGAAAGATAGAGGCGTGTACGTTGTTGACCAGAGATCTCTGGTATCCTTAATACAAGCATTAAAAAATAAACCAAATGAAGAATACGTATCGAACTAACGCAGATTTGACTCAAATAGTGCAAAAGCATTGTCTAAATGCTTTTTTAGAACAACACTTTCACTAAAACCTGGGACTGATAGCTTACAAAAGTCCCAAAATATTAAACATCTAATAGGACGTAAAAGTCCTTGCTACATACATAATAACAATGAATTTACCAAATCTAAGTATTGACAACTTTTTCTATCTCAAACCGCTCCATTTAGAGGAGTGTAGAGGAGTTGCGGTATTTTTTTTGGTAGAAACTTTGTTCAATGCAGTTAGCCTGAAGGGAATTGGCTTGTATGCGGGTAAAATGATTCCTCTGGCTTCATCGAGCGAACTATTTCGCTCGAGGGAGATCGCAGGGTCGTCAAGCATTTCCAAGCATTCTATCCTTCAAGGAATCGAGGTCAAAGGAAAATTTTCTACACCAATTGGCTCGGAAAATTCCCCATCGGGACGCTATCTGTTTGAGCAATTTTAAGTTTCAAGATTGTTATTATGGCAGCTCTCTTAATGCATTGAGGCTGAGGTAGTTTAAGAAAGATTTAATATTTTCGGACTTTTGGATCGATTAGTCCCGACTCAAAGAAAAATTACCGAGTCGGGAAATGAAACTCAAACCTCAAAGACAAAACACGATAGAATACAGCAGCGAAGATACTTCCTCAGCAGGATTAAGAGACCGTGACCTCAAAGCAGAAGTTCTCGCCGAATGGCGCAAGAGCGGAGTCAACGACGATATTACGAAACTCAACGTTATTTATCTGAGCGGCACAGATCCATACGAATATCTGCTTTTTGCTCTGCCGCGCAGCGAGAGGCGGAATGACGGGAGACTGAGGGACAAATGGCTGATACGTTACGAACATTGCGATCGCGGTGGTTGGTGGTGTAGCGGCATCGACGTTTTAACCGGAGAACCGGCCGTTTGGGGACAATTTAAACCAAAATTCCCCTACCGCTATATCAAGAAACGACAAAATAACGATTTCAAAGGTTCTGGGACAAAGCGCGAACCGAAAACAATCAAATACGAACCCCCCAGAAAAGTTCCTACCGAAATCTACGCTCTCAGAATTACCTTAAATATTTGGGAGCAGATCGCTCAGTTAAATAACGTCCCATTGCCCGATAATATCGAAATAGACCCCGATACAAACGAAGCGAAGGGATTTTGGTCTTGGGTACTAGCTAACCCCTCAATTCGGCTGATAATTACCGAGGGAGCGAAAAAAGCCGGAGCGTTGTTAAGTGCCGGATATGCTGGAATCGCATTGCCGGGAATTTGGAACGGCATCAGAAGACTAAAAGATGAATTTGGCAGAAAAACCGGCTTAGCGTTCTTGATCCCCCAATTAAAAGTCTTTGCAGCTAAAGGCAGGGAGATTAATTTCTGCTTCGATAACGACGTTAAACCAAAGACCCAGCGGCAAGTCAAAAAGGCGATCGCAGAAACGGGGAAATTATTTGAAAAAGAAGGGTGTATCGTTAAGGTTATAACTTGGGACAGCCCAGAAAAGGGCGTAGACGACTTGATTGTCGCAAAAGGACGCGATGCCTTCGACGAGGCTTACAAGGCGCGAAAACCGCTTTCAAGCTTCAAATTATTCGAGATTTTAGACCTGTCTCGATTCGTTTCCTTAACCATTAACCAAAGATATTTAACGGAGCAATTGATCCCGCCAGAAGATGCTAAAATAATTGGCGTTAAATCGGCCAAAAATACCGGCAAAACCGTCTGGTTAACGGCACAAGTGCAACAGGCTCTAAACGAAGGCAGAAAGGCGATCGTCATCACCCACCGGATTCAATTAGCCAAAGCATTATCGATCAGATTTGGAATCGAGCATATCGAAGAAATTCCCACTTCAGCATCGGGAGGACAGTCAGGATATGCCCTTTGTATTGACAGCCTTCACGCCGATTCGATGGCCCAATTTAACCCAGAAGATTGGGAAGGAGCGACCATTATCATTGACGAAGCCGAGCAAGTTTTTTGGCACGCCCTCAACTCCAGTACCCTCAAACCGCAACGGGTCAAAATTTTAACAAACCTCGAACTCACGATCAAAATCGCCCTCACCACCGGCGGCAAAATTTACTTAGCCGATGCCGACCTCAGCCCGATTTGCCTGCAATACGTTCAAAAATTAGCACTCGGGCCTGTTAAAACTTGGGTTGTTGTTAATCAATACCTTCCCAATAAGAGCATTAGAAAGCTTTTTACTTATAAAGGTGGAGATCCCAAGCTCTTATTGAGTGCGGCACTCAAAAACATCGCCGACGGCAAAAAAATCCTGATTCATACCTCTGGCCAAAAACAAAAAAGTAAATGGGGTACGACCAATCTCGAAAAATTTATCAAGCAGAAGCTGGGATCTCGGGGGAAATCGATCCGGATTTTACGGATCGATGCCAAATCGGTCAAAGATCCTTCGCACCGGGCGTACTGCTGTACTAAAAACTTAGACGGGATGATTCGCGATTATGACGTTGTCCTCGCATCGCCGACGGTAGAAACCGGCATTTCCATCGATACTAAAGGACATTTCGACTCGGTTTGGTGTATCGCCTGGGGAGTTCAAACCGTCGATGCCGTTTGCCAAAGCGTCGAACGGCTCAGAGACGACGTACCCCGCCATCTTTGGGCCCGCACCGTCGGGATTAAGTTTGTCGGCAATCGGGCAACTTCCCCCAAGAAATTACTCGCCAGCACCCATACCGAAACCAGATGCCATATCGCTTATTTATCTCAAGCGGGCTATCAAGAGTTTAACAGCCTCGATTGGGATTGGGAAACTCCTCACTTAATTACTTGGGCCCGTCGCGCCGCGATCGTCAATGCTGGTATGTATCAATATCATGAATCGATCGTCGCCAAATTAGCCGCCGAAGGTTATCAAATCGTCAACGCCAACGATCCCACCGCTGATGAAATGGAGAAGGCTAAACAATTAAAGGCGGATTTAAAGGAACAGGTCAGAATCAACTATCTAAAATATTGCCAAGACGTAGCCCGCTCTCAAAATTTATCTTTTGAAGAGTATCAACTCCTAGAATCAAAGCTTAATACTACTGAAGCCGAAGATCGTCAACTTAAAAAAGCCCAAATTTCCAAACGCTACGGCGATATTGAAGTTACCCCAGAATTAGTTGAAAAAGATGATAATGGTTGGCACGCTAAAATTCAACTTCATTACTATCTCACCATCGGCAACCAATTTTTAGCCGCCAGAGATGCTGCTAAATTAAAGGAATTAACTAAGGACACCAACAAAGCCTTTAAACCTGACGTTAACAAGCAGCAACTGGCCATTCGAGTTAACGGTCTCGAAATTATCGGCATCAAACAATTCTTCAAACCAGGGGCAGTATTTAGCGATCGCACTTTAAGAAACTGGCTTAAATTAGT
>JASJDA010000009.1 GCA_030065755.1 Prochloraceae cyanobacterium
CGATTCAGTAATCCCAAAAGCTATTTTTCCAGACATAGATTCAAGGAAATCTAGCATTTTCAGAAACAACGAAACCTCTGAATTGGAATGGATTCTGAATAGTGAATCGGTGTTCTAGAACTAATTAAGAGAAACACGAAAATTTTGCGGGGGCATTTTCTCCCGCAACTTCAGTTTGGGTATAAAGAAGATTAATCTCTATAAAATTTTGCGTCCTGTCAGTATTTCTCTTACTTCTAACATGGCGGAATAAGTAGGTAAGATGTGAAGAGTTTCGTCCGCTTTTGTATGTTCTAAAGCAGTAGAAATAGCTTCGCGTAAATCTTCTTTAATAATTATCTCAGCAACATTATCGAGATTTTCGCAACTATATTCTAGGCGCAATGCCATATCGTAAACTCGATCGCCACTGACAATTAATTTACCTCCTGGAGTTACTAATTTTTCAGTATCTACGTCCCAAATCCAAGAAACATCTGTTCCGTCAGGAATTCGATCGTTGAGAACTAATAAAGTAACAGAAGAATTTGCAGATTGTTTTACTCGATCGACAGCGCGGATAGTTTCATTCATTCCCACAGGATTTTTAGATAATAAAATCCGCACGTGTTTTCCTTCTACTTCTAATTCTTCTGCACGTCCGAAAGCAGCGCGGAAATTGCTAATCGTCTCCCTAATATCAGCAGTATCGATGCCAATTTCTTTAGCTACTAATCCAGCTGCTAGAGTATTGTATTTATTGTAAACTCCGATTAAAATTTGAGGCCAATCTTTACTATCAAATGCCAGCTGACTTTTGCTAAAATTGCAGCTAGGACAGCTATAATCTCCTAAATGAGACAGATAAACCCCTTGATAGTCTAAAAGATGTCCGCAGCTAGGACAGTAAATAGAATCTACTGCATGGGGAATTTCGTCCAGATAAAGTTCGGGTTCGCTGAGTCCGAAAAATGAGACTTTTTGAGATAATTTTTGTCCTAAATAGCATAATGTAGGATCGTCGGCGTTGAGAATGACTGCGGTCTCTTCTGGTAGAGGGGTAATGGCTTTTTGCCAGCGTCTGGAGATGCTATCTACTTCCCCATAGCGATCGAGTTGATCGCGAAACAGATTTAAGCCGACAATAAAGCGCGGCTGACACTCAGCTAAAACCAAAGGCAATACGTTCTCGTCTACTTCTAAAATGGCATAATCTGCCTCTAATTGGCCGAATAAGTTGGTATTTGTTATTAGTGCGGCAATCAAGCCATTAATTAGGTTAGCACCAGTGGCATTGTGGGCAACGCGGTAGCCTCGATCTTCGAGAATATTTCGCAGTAGTAGAGATGTGGTGGTTTTGCCATTGGTACCGACAATAAGAATTGCTCCTAATTTTACCTGTTGAAATAACACAGATAGTAATTGAGGATAGAGACGGCGAGCAATTTCTCCTGGTAACACACTAGCAGCACCCAATCCCAAACCGCGTACTAAAGTACTAATGCTTTTTGCTGTTCCTACTGCTAAGCCCAAACGAATTCTATCTACCAGTTGCATATTTTTAAAGTCAAATTTAAAGGGAACAGGGAATAGGGAACAGGGAACAGTGAATTGGCAAGGAGGGAGGAGGATTTAGACCTCCCCAAACCCATTCCATTTTTAAAAACGTGGGTTGTATCCAAGGCATGACGGAACGTGATTTTCTGTTCCTTGTTCCCTGTTTCTTCCATATAACAGCCTCAGTCAACGTCTGTACAAACCACCGAACGCTTCTATTTTCTACCAACAAGCATGTAAGTAATCATCTTTCCTTTGCCTTTAATATAGATTGGGGTGCGTTGTTTGAATAGATACTTGTCTTTTAGGCGATCGTAGGTAGTAGCAGTGACTTGAATTTTATTAGGGACACCTTGGGATTCCATACGACTAGCAATATTGACCGTATCCCCCCAAAGGTCGTATATAAACTTCTTGGTACCAATTACGCCAGCAACCACAGGGCCAGTATTTATACCAATACGAATGCGAAAATCTTTGTTATAGCTAGCATTGAAGCGATCGATCGTCTCGATAATATCTAGAGCCATTGACCCGATCGATCGCGCACTATCTCCTCGCGGTGTGGGCAGTCCTCCTACTACCATATAAGCATCGCCAATAGTTTTAATTTTCTCTAACTGGTGTTTTTCCGTGAGGCGATCGAACTCGGAAAAAATTTTGTTCAGCATTTCCACTACTTCAATAGGAGATACCTCAGAAGACCAAGGAGTAAACCCAACTAAATCGGCAAATAAGACAGTTACTTCCTCGAAGTTATCAGCGATCGTGCTAGTTTGTTGTTTGAGACGTTCGGCGATCGGCTGTGGCAAAATATTGAGTAAAAGGGTTTCGGTTTTTTCTTGTTCGTAGCGCAGTGCTTGTTCTGCTTTTTTTCGCTTGATAAACTGACCTATTTGGCTGCCAATTGTTGCCATAACTTTAAATAAGTCTTCGTCTAATTTTTGCGCTTTCTTACTATAAAATGCCATCACTCCTAACATTTGACCGTCATTTTGAATGGGAAAGCCAAATGCTCCGTGCAATCCTTCTTTTAGGGCTATTTCTTTGCGCAAAAAGTTGTTATCATTTAAAATATCATTAATCCATTGAGGAGAATTATTTGCCCAAACTCGACCTGGCAAACTTTGCCCTATGTAGCAGGTCATTTGTTTAGCAAATGTTGTAAATTCTGGTATAAATACTGTTTTTTTGACCCAACTTTCTACACATCGCATCACTGAGTTTTGAGGTTGGGTTTGGTCTAGTTTCAGGTTTTCAGCTAAAGAAATTTTGGTTTCATTTTCTTCATTTGTTACTTCTTCTATCATCCAGAGTTCTCCCACATCCCATCCCAAATATTCGCAAATATCTTGCAAGATTTTGGGCGTAGCTTCGGCTAAATTAGCTGATTCTGATATAATTCTGGTCACGTTATGCTGGGCAATTTGTCGTTTTTCCAGACGCTCGTCTTGGGTAATATCTCGACCTATATAGATGTAGATATAATTATCTGATGTTTCTTTGTCCGTTTGAATCATAGAACAAGAAAAGGCAACAGTAATTTGTTCTTGACTTTTTGTTTGACAAGCAATTTCCATATTTTCAAATACTTTTCCTTGAGTCAAAAGATACTGTTGAATTTCTGAGAGTAAAAAATTTCGATCGGCAATAATTTTAGCGATCGAGCGATCGAGCAATTCTGCTGGGCTATAACCAAATAATTCTTCTGTTTTTTTATTAATAGTTTTAATCCTACCTTTTAGATCCGTAACTATTAAGGCATCTGCCATTGAGGTGACTATTTGATTGATGTATTTTTCGGAAGATTTTAAGGCACTCAATAACAAGCTATTTTCATTATTTTTGTGAACTAATTTTTGCTCTATGTTCGTGCTTTCTGTAACATCTTCTACAAAGATTAGCAAGCAGTTTTCTGAGTTGGTTCGAGATTGATAATTGTTAATATATAGATTAATATATACGTGTCTTTCCTTACTTAAGGCTCGATAAATTCTAGTTAATTGAAAGTTTTGTCGCTGCACTGCCAAAATCTCGCTCAGAATTGCTTCGTAACCTATTAATTCAGGAAAACTCTGTCGTATATCTCGACCTAATTCTAATTCCTCAGGAAAATCAATAAATCGCGAAATTCCACTCGATCGAGCTAGAATAACCAATTCTTTATTTATGACCACGTATTCTATATGAGGAGGAAGCAGTATATTTTGAGCAAGGAAACTCACATCAGTTATTTTCTATGGAAGTAACAATAGTTGTCTTTATCTAAAAGTTTACTTCTTTAAGGATATGTTATATTTTAACAGCAAAGATAGGCAGAGTGTATCAAACTTGAGAAGACGATCTCGCCTCAATTGAGCAACAAGCTATTTACTCCCCGAACTAGATTGCTATAAGCGATCGTAATTGAAAATTTGTAAAAAAAATCTACAGTTTGCGGAAAATAATAAAAGGAACTTGATAAATAATTTAGACACCCAATATTTCTACTCATGATTTACTGTCTTAACCCCGACTGCGAACGACCGGATAATCCTGACGATCGTCAGAATTGCCAGGGGTGTGGCGAGCTTTTGAAAGATTACTTGAGAAATCATTATAAAGTGCTTAAAGCAATAGGCAAAGGAGGTTTTGGCAAAACCTATCTGGCAGCAGATCGGGATAAACTTAACGAGCTATGCGTAGTCAAGCAGCTAGTATTTTGCCATCAGGGAACCCAGACAAATAAAAAAATAAAACAGTTATTTGAACAAGAAGCAAAACAATTGCAATTGTTAGGAGAACACCCTCAAATTCCGATGCTGTTGGCTTATTTTGAAGAGGATAACTACTTATACTTAGTACAACAGTTTATTAAAGGTCAAAACCTACAACAGAAATTAGATCGAGAAGGTATATTTAGCGAAACCAAGGTTAAAGAGCTTTTGATGGATCTTTTGCCGATTTTAGAATTCATCCACTCTAAAGGTGTAATTCATCGGGACATCAAACTAAGCAATATCATGTACAGTTCAGATCGGGAGCAATACGTACTGATTGATTTTGGAGTGTCAAAGATTATAACTTCCTCATTAACTCAAACAGGAACCAGTTTAGGTTCTCAAGGTTATGCAGCTCCAGAACAGTTTTTGAAAGGAAAAGCAATTCCTGCCAGCGATTTCTATGGCTTGGGAGCTACTTGTTTTCACCTTTTGAGCGGAATTAGTCCCTTTGAGTTGTGGATCGAGCGAGGTTATAGCTGGAGCGAAGCTTGGCAAGACTTAATTAAAATCCCAATCTCTCCCGAACTAGCTTCCATTTTAGACAAACTATTACAATACGAGATTCCTCAACGTTATCGACGAGCTGAAAAAGTGCTGAAGGATTTACAAAATTCCTTCGGTAGATCCATATACTCAAAAGCAGAAAATACCTCCGTAGATCCTAATCTTTCAGTTAAATCTGAAGATGGTTTTAAGAACAAAAGATTCTGGCTGCAACTTGCTGCTTTCATTGTGGCTGGAGTTGCCGTCAATATTTTGGGGTTAACTTTATTCAAATTTGGATTTGACTCGCAAATTACTTCAGATCGACAAGAACTACCTCAAAAAATTAGCGATCGACCAATTCAAAAAACCATTCACGATCGAGGACGTGAAAACTTTAACGAAATAGAAAATGTTCCTTCGGGATTGTTTAGTTATGGTGGCAGCACCACTTGGGCTTCGATCCGCAGGGAAGCAGATCCCGCAATTCAAATCGTTTGGCCGAATTTTCAACTGCGTTACACCTCTCCCATAAGCGGTAATCCAGGGTCGGGTACTGGCATCAAAATGTTATTAGAAGATCAACTATCATTTTCTCAATCTTCTCGTCCTCTTAAAGATAAAGAGTACCAAAAAGCCAAACTGCGAGGTTATACTCTCGAAGAAATACCAGTAGCTATTGACGCTATTGCGATCGCCGCTCATCCGAGCCTGTCTGTTTCTGGTTTAACTGTAACCCAGCTTAAAGATATCTATACGGGCAAAATCTCTAACTGGCAAGAAGTTGGCGGACCAGATTTGCCCGTAGTTGCCTATTCTCGGCATCCAAAAGAAGGGGGAACAGTGGAATTTTTTGCGAACAACGTCTTGGGAGATAAAAAGTTTGGTGAAAATGTGGTCTTAGTTCCCGATACCACTGCTGGCATTAGAAAAGTAGCAAAAAATCCAGGAGGAATCTATTACGCCAGCGCCATTCAAGTAATACCGCAATGTATTGTTAAAGCAATGTCTATTGGTCGCAGTACCGATAATTTTGTTTCTCCCTATCAAGAGCCTACAATTCCCCCTTCTCAATGTGGTTCTCAACGAAACAAACTGAATAGATCGGCTTTTCGTAACGGAGATTATCCTATTACTCGCAGATTATTTGTAATTCTAAAAAACGACGGCCAACAGGACGAAAAAGGAGGTCGTGCTTATGTGGAACTTTTGCTGACAGTTCAAGGTCAAAAACTAATTAATAAAGCTGGGTTTGTTAGTATTAATTTGCAGGGAAATTAACGAAGATGAAGGATGAATTTTTATCGCTTCGCTCGAAGTCAGAAGTGTGAAGTCAGAACGTCCTCCAATGAATTGATTTTTATTAAAGTCCCCTTCTTCAATAAGTTATGGGTTAGCAGGATAGGTTATAGGCTATAAAGGGGACTTTAATAAAAATAAGAACATTTCTCGGCAGAAGTTAAATATTTTTAACTTTTGACTAAGAAATTGGTATTGCGTCTCTACGAGATAAAATTTTTACAGTTAAGATTTTATAGACATTTGATTTGTAATGAGCATTTCTGGGAAATTTTTGCTACATCAAGATTCTTTTTCTCTAAACCATGAAGAATTTGCTCGCTCGCTAGCAAAGATTGAAAACATTTTAATCGTTCAGGATTTGGATGGGGTCTGTATGGGGTTGGTAAAAGACCCCCTAAGTCGAATTATTGCTAAAGAATATGTAGAAGCAACTAAATTTTTTCAAGGTCACTTTTACGTTTTAACAAATGGAGAACATATTGGAGAAAGAGGTGTCAATGGAATCGTAGAAAGAGCATTCCAAGATCCAACAAGAGTTAGGGAAGGTGGTTTTTACTTGCCTGGTCTTGCTGCTGGGGGCGTTCAGTGGCAAGATAATCGCGGTAATATTTCTCACCCTGGTGTCAGCGAAGAAGAATTATCTTTTTTAGCTGAAGTTCCCCTGAAAATTGAAACTAGGTTAAAAGATTTTTTCACTCAATATCCAGATATATTATCCCAAAGCGATCGATCGCAGTGCATTCGAGCTTCGGTACTGAAAAATAAAGTTTCTCCTACGGCTAATCTAAATACCCTTTACGATCGACTTAGCGACCGCACTGATATTTATGTTTCTCTACAACAAGCTATGCAAAATTTGATGAGAGAATTATTGACCGAAGCTAGGGAAAAAGGCTTAGAAAATTCCTTCTTCGTTCATTATGCTCCCAACCTGGGAAAAGACTCCCAAGGAAACGAAATTCTTTGGGAAGCTAGCGATCGAAATTCTGGTACTACCGATTTTCAATTTATGCTCAAAGGTGCTATTAAAGAGGCTGGAGTAGTAGCACTTTTGAATAGATATTATTATTACCGCACGGGAGAATATCCCCTTGAGAAAGGCTTTAACGTCCGAGAAGCTGTTAAACAGGGAGAGGATTTATTAGGTTTAGTTAAAAGCAATTTCGCTCCTCAGTTAATGCCAACAATAGTCGGTGTGGGAGATACAGTGACTAGCAAAGCAGACACTACTGAAAATGGTATAGAATTTCGCAGAGGAGGAAGCGATCGTAACTTTTTACAACTGATTCAAGACATGGGCAAAGAATTCGATACTGGCAATATTATCGCCTATGTTGACAGCTCTCAAGGAGAAGTTAAAAATCGCAAGCCAGTTAAACTAGGTAAGTTTGTCAATAATGAGGGAGAAAGTCCTACTGAAGAATTTAGGGTTATCGAAGGTCCAGGAGATGGGCGAGATGTGGAAGATCCTTTGAAGCTTAACGTGGTTTTTCCCAGAGGCCATCAACAGTATATTCAGTTTTTCTCCCAAGCAGCAAGGAAACGGCAACAATTGCAAAATTAGGATTCTTCAATCTCCTCCTCTGACGATTCCAACTCATTTGTATCTCTAGGACTCACAGCATATTCTTTGGCTTTGATAGCGAAGGGGAAAGGTAAAGGTAAAGAAACGTAATCGGCGAAATAAGGCCAGCGATATCTGAGAGAATGAATAAATTTAGCTAGTATGTGCCGATCGATTTCTGGATGGTGAACGATCGCTATTTCTAGATATGGGGTATTTGCGGCTGGTTGGCTACCACTATCGAGTCGAGACTGATTTTTCTTTAAAGGGTACTTTTCGGTGGTTAACGGCTCTCTAATGCTGAAGTAGAGAGATTTTTGTTCTTCATCGCATACTCCCTTCCATTCAACAACCCCACTGGTGCGACCACCAGGTTTTTCACTTTTTACGATACCGACTGGGACTTCACCATTTTTATATGTTCGCAACCTTACTACCCACAAACGATTTATTTCTGACGGGTTCATCTGTTGTTTGAATGGGTCCGGTAAGTCGTTAGCAGGTAAATGTGGGTTTTGAAGCCATTTTAGTTCTTTACGGGCATTTTGTGCTTCGATCGTAAATAGCACGCGAGGATCTTTATTTTGTTGAATGGGAGTACTCAGACAGTCTCGCAAACACTCACAAACAAATTTGTTGAGAAGGTTTTGTTCGCCTTTTTTCTGGTTCGATCGTTCCTCTTCGTCAGTATCGCTGATAGTTTCATCAGAATAGGAATCGGGATCCCATTTTTCCCTTAAGAGGCTTTGAAGTGCTTCTGGATAAGAAACCCAACCTTTTTCTGAGAAAAATAAAGATGGTGTTGTTACTTCTACCAACCCGTTGACTGGATTGACTCTTACCATCAAAGCAACAGTTAAAGGTATATTTTGAGCATTTGTTTTTCGGGTGCGACGCAGAACATAAAAGCAAGTTAGCCATAAATTTGGCTCAATCCTGTCTTTTTCAAGATCGATTAAAGGAGTTGCTGGTAAAATTGCAAATTGCCGCAGTAAGTCCGATACAGCTCTTTGAACTCGGTTGTGAGCATCTTTGGTAACATATTGCTCGTTTTTCTTATTTTTAGCTGTTAAACCGTGAATATGTTGATTGAGGTAGCCAGCTCGTGCTGCTCCGATTCGCAATGCTAGTTTAGGGTCAGACTCTCCGATGAAAGGTTTGGGTTTAATTTCGATTATCGCACCGCTCAATCCTTCAGATTTGGGTAAAGCGGATTTAATTTGGTCAATCCTTTCTTGTAGTAATTTAACCCTAAGTTGTTGTTTATTTTTGGAAGACTTATCGATTTTAAGTGGTTGGGTAAGATCTTCAACGTGCTGAGTCTTGATACAAATAGAGCCTAGTAGACCAGAATATATCGTTTCTTCTCCTTGTCCCTCGTTAGGAGTTTGATAGATTTTGGTTTCTCCTTGTTGAGAGAGAGAAAGTAGCTGACAGATTTCGGCTATCAGTGCATCTCGACACATAATACTTTCCCAGAGGATAAGTATTATGTGTAGAAGATAGTTTCTGTTGCTAAATACAGCAGCGCCAGCAATTTTTGGTCGCAGCATGGGAGTATCTAGATCGTTAGGATGTTTAGGGGTTTTATCTCCTTGATTTTTCGATTTTCCAGATCCCCAATAAGGCTTCGGTAATTTACCTTTTATTCTTACCCCTTGACCTATTCTAATGACGGGAAGACGGTCTTGAATGGCTCGATCGAGACTGTATAAATCTAGAGGACTAACACCAGGAAGACATAAAGGTTTTAAACTATGTCGAGGGTCGTAGGCGATCGCTGCTTGTATTTGACGACTTTGTTGGTGGTTAGGCTGCGACCAATTGTATTGTGGTTGTGAGGCTAAAGAGTCTGTTGGAGGGAGTGGAGAATCATTGAGAGATAATAATTGCTCGATCGCCCTTTGCCATTTTGCTTTCTGTCCGTATCGCTTTATCTGTACCCGCATAAAACGGAAAGGTTGAGACTCTCCATCCAACCAGCGTCGATTATCACCAATATAAACAGTAGCACCTCGATAGGGAAACTTTTTTAATGGTTCTGTAATCCACCGTCGGATCGAAAGTCGATGGTAGATAAGGGGAGATTTTCGATATGGGACTGTTTGTAGTTTGAAGCCAATTACAAAGGAGATATATTCTGTCTCTACTATTTTTTCCTTGTTAACAATTTTAACGATCGGAATTGGAAAAGGTGGCCACGACATCAATTCGGTTGCATCTAGCCTAACCACTCGGTAGAAAGTTAGTTGATGTTCGATCTCACCATTAAAATCAACAGTTGGATTGTTGAGAAACTCTTCGGCTAAAAAATCTGGTATTGCGCGATAAAGAATACCCTTTATTTCAGAACTGCTTTCTAGTTGAGGTCTTAATGGATAAGTAACTGGTTTATCGTCCCAATGCCAAGCATCATTATTGAGGTTTTCAAGGCTGCGATCGACTTCCTCTTCTCCCAAAGACGGATAAAATTCCTCTCTGAGCCAATCTTTAATCAATTCTGGGAGACATGAAATATCTACAGCTTCTTTAGCAAATAACCAAGAACGATCGGGTTTTTGCCAACCATTGCGGGCTGTTTGAACAATTTGAGGGAAGCTCGCAGCTATTATAGGATCGAGGGAGTAAACTGGCACTGACCCGTATTTTTTACCCAGGAGGTCGGCGCGTTTTTGAGCGAGGGCGCTGGCAACTTGTTGCCAGTCGGTAGGAACGCGGAGTTTATATAAGCAATATTCTTTATCCTGGGTCAATTCCCACGCTCCAGGTAGAATCGTATTATAAGATGGCATTTTTTTATTCCTGTAGTTGTTTGAGTCCTTCAGTATTTCTGAGTGCGTTGTAAAAAGCTCCATAAAGAGCATTAGCTAGAGTTTTTTCGTAGGGGCGCAGATCTTGCCCGTCCATAGCGGCTTCAAGCTGTTTAATAATGCCAATTAAAAGCGAGGTAGTTTCTTTATCCATTCCGCCTTCAGCAGATTGGGGAGCAAATTTGACATCTAAAAAGTGGACGATACAAGGTACGCCACCCCTAACCAAACGCCCGATAATTTGCCAGATACTCACTAATTGAGTCCAACAAAGTACCGATCGCTCTTCTGGTGTTAACTGCTTGAATCCAAATGCTCTACAATTGAGTTCGAGCATCTTCGCCACGGCACGATGATAAAATATATCCCCGACGCGATCGAGTTTATCTCCTATCTCGTAGAAACTGGGGTCTTGTTCGTGTTTTAGCGCCCAGTGGTTGAGTTGTCTGACAGTACTTTGCCAGTCGTCGGGTACGGGCATTGGTCGGCATAAAAACACTGCCGCCCCAAATGCTGCTATACCTTGTTTATTTAGGGGGTTGACACCTCGCTCCATTGCCATCAAAACAGCACTGAGAACTCGAATAGGGAAGTCTTTTATCTCTCCAATTTGTCCTCGGCGGATACCGCTTAAATCTTCAGGAGCATTATCGCGGCGTAAAATCTGAATTTCATCTAGATTTTTGCGATAATAAGACTTTAAATTCGACCCTACCCATTCTGCTTCGTCGTAGCTATTATTTATTAGTAAAATTAGTTCGCGATCGCCCCATTTATCTCGGTTTTCCCGTGCCAGATTTTGTATTTCCTCAAATACTCGATCGAGAAAGTTGTTTGCCTTTCCAGGACTATTACAGATAGCTTTAACCATCTTCAGTGCTGCTTCTTTTCGCGGATCTGGTTTCAATCCCGATATAGCTATATACTCGCCATCGCTTTGTTGAGGACTAAGGTAAAATTTACTGTCCCTAATACCTACATCTCCTGCGGTATTATTATCAGCAGGTTCTAACAATACCGTTGGTTTTTCCTTGATGTGATAAGCGGGACTTCCTGGTGCGTAACTAGTACCCGATATCAAAATAGTATGGGGGCCATCCCAATTGTCAACAGCCCAGAGAGTAGGAAAATTTAACAGTAAAGCGCGACCTACCCCCACATAGCGAAAATACTGCAGTTTGCCACCTTTGCTAGTGCGATCGCGAGTATATTGGAAGCCTAAAATATTCCCAACTGGCGAAGACGGTATGATGGGAAGATAGTCGCGAGGCGGACGTTGAACTAACCATTCACTGAGATCGTGCAAATCGATAAATTGACGGATCTCGTTCAAATTATCGACTAAAAAACCCAGTCGATT
Source organism: Prochloraceae cyanobacterium (assembly GCA_030065755.1). Taxonomy (GTDB): domain Bacteria; phylum Cyanobacteriota; class Cyanobacteriia; order Cyanobacteriales; family JASJDA01; genus JASJDA01. The sequence continues at coordinate 11,818 of JASJDA010000009.1, forward strand.
ATCTAAAATTGCAATGAGAATAGCAAAGTAGGTTTGAAGCTTCAGTTGTTTAAATTCTTCTTTCTCGGGACAGTCAATTTCGTTAGTATTAAGCCAATCTAACCACCACTTTTCGATATCTTCTAAAACAATATCGATATCGTCCAGGCTCAACGCAGTTAAAGCGATATTGGCGAGTTTACCTCCTTTACGGGGGTTAAGCGGGTGTCTAAAAAATTCTCTGAGAGTCTCTAGTAATTGTTGTCTTTGCTTTCTTTCTTCTTCTCTCTCTTTGTTATACCCCTGTCGAGTTTTTTTTTGTTTTTGAGCAGGTTTTTCTTCCTCCTGTGGACTGACCCGATCGCCAATGAGTCGCGCAAACAGAGAATAACCAGTGAAAGGTGAGTTTCCCAACCAGTTAACCAGTTCTTCGTTACCGTAAAGTAGAGGACAAATATGATTAATTGCTTTTTGTGCGTCAAACTGGGCAATTGTCCAGGTTTTAAATAGAGGCGCTGTCATGCTAATTCGATTGGAATTATACAGAGGAGAAATATTATGTCCCAGCTTATTGAGGAAAGAATTGGCTGAATTGTCTAGCAATACTTCATCAGGTGCAAATTTTTCGTCTAGCTGGACTTGTACTCTATCTGCTTCGTCTACGAAAAGAAAGTCACATTCGGAATAAACTGCTTCAGCAAAGCGAACTTTTTTATAAACAAAATTACCCGATCGAATATTTCGTTCGAGAAACACCTGACGAGGGACGGGAGTATGAATTAAGCTAGCTGGAGTTAATATCCAAACTGTTGCGGTAGCAATATCTTTTTCTAGTTGATGGCGCGGACACTGGTAATAAAAAGGACAGGTGTATTTATCTTTATCCTCAAAATCGTCATCATCTGGATCTTGTTGTCGATCTTTATTGTGGTAAAGATTGTGACAAGGTTCATTTCCAAATTCCCACTTCTCCTCCGCTTTCACCAAAGCTAGTAGAGGACAAACATGACTGAACCAACGCCAAGCTGGATGTATTGCTCCTCGATCGATTTCTTCTCCCTGGGTCTGTAGAATGGGTTCGTAAACTTTTTTGAGCTGTTCGGCGCGATTGTTACCTAAAATTGGTACAGCAGGAATATCCATTCCAAACCTAAATAGATATGCTAAGCGCACAGCTTCCACCACATCATTGACTATTAAGGCGCAGCGAAAACCTTTTTTAGCAAAATGGTAAATTAGAACTTGCAGCAGTGTGGATTTACCTACATTCAACAAACCGACAATGTGAACGAGTTTTTCTAATGTCAGTTTATTTCCAGGCTGAAAATCATCCGTATTCGCGTCATAAAGTTGTAAAGCTACTCTAGATAGACGCTTATAAAAATTTTCTGGTTTTTGTCCTGAATGCTTCAGTAATTCATCAATTTCCTGGGCATCTTCCAGCAATTCTTCTAGAGTGACAGTAGCAGAAGGATTATTAGCTTGGCGAGTACGCTGAAAAGATGCCCTATTAGCTGAGTTAGGCAGATTAGCAACAGCTTGAGGAATATAGATAGGAACTTCTACAGACTCACCCCGATGGCGAATAGTAACGTAGCAATAACCCTCATGTGCTAAATGTAGGGGGATTTTTTTGTGTGGTGGGACAACTGATAAAGTTGGAAGATATATCTCTCTCCAGCGACGAGGGAAAATAGTACAGGGGATTTGTCTTGGTGTGTCTTGAGGTTGTGTTAGCTCAAAAATTTTGAGTGTTTCGGGTAGTTGGATATATTCTTTGAGGCATTGTTCCCACTGTCTTCCTTTACGACGAATCAAATAGAAAAGTGCGTTTTGTATTTTTTGCCAATTAGCATCGTTTTGCAGAGACTCAAACGGAAAGCGATATCCCAACAGCAAAACGGAGACGGAAGTAGCTGGATCTTTCGGTGCTACTTGTGCAAGCAATGTTAGCCCCAATTCTACATCGGTTATTAATCGGGCAAGTCGCTGAATTTCTTTATTCTGTGCTTCCTGGTCAGCATAAGGTAAAATACTCTCTACATACTCTTTTAGCTCATCTGATTCGCGAAGGGCTTTACGTATATCTTTAGCCCAGCTAGAAGTGTCACGCATGGTTTTTATTCTTGTTTAAAATTGCTTTTGCTTGTTCGATAATTTCGCTAATCAATTTCAAGCGCACCCCTTTTAATTCGGGTTCGATCTCTTGACGTACTACTTTGACGCGCAAATTATTTTCTCGATCGTCTGGGAAAACTACAAAAGTTTCTTTGGTCTCTAGTTGATAATTAACTGTCTGCAAACGATCGAGATCTAAATAAGACCAATCTTTAACATCGATCGCCCAGCGCAGTTTTTTACTGAACTCTACTAACAAGTCATATCTGTCAATTTTTGGCCAAAGAGTAACCCGAATACCCAGTTTAGAGAGTTCTTCTGCTAGCATAATTTCGTAGATTCCTGGTAGCGTACCGTATCGATATACGCCAGGAGTAACAATTTTCAATTTTTCGGCTTCTTTTCTAGATATAGTTGGCAGTGGCGGTAATTTTTTTTTTGTACTCAGGCGATCGCACCATTGATTCCAACAGGGATAAGTGCCATCTGGGCGTTTGCGTTTAACATACTTACAACGAGGACAAAAATGATACGTTTCTTCTTCTGCTAACTCGACCAAATCCATATAAACTTGCTGCAAAAACTCCCGTAGCGGTTTTAATTGGGAATCAGACAAAAATCTTCGATATTCTCCATAAGATAGAACAGGCTTAGTAATTATTAGTTTGCGAAATCCTCGATAAGCATCGTCTAATTTATTTGGTTCTCTTTGACAGTGTAAAAGTACATCTTCTAAAACTTTCTCCTGTACTTGTCTCTCCACATCTGACCCAGAAACCGCCCATTGTGTAGCAAAGTCAGAAACTAATCCGTCTTCTATAAGCGTTACATTCTCTGAAAGATGTTCAATTTCTCGTGCAGGTGACCAGTTAACAACAGGACTAGCAGCCCATTCAAAAAACTCAGGAAGATTAGAGGGTGCGGTTTCATCTCCTTGTAGTAGAGATTTTAAATACATTCCCGACATTCCTAAGCGCAAGGCTTTTGGTATCTGTCTCCGCTTTTTTGGATCTGTTTTTTCCCACTCCACTAATCCTGTCGCCAAATAACGCACTATTTCCTTGACAGACATTTCTATTTCTGGTTGGTTGAAGTCTTCTTGCAATAGACGCAGACTTCTAGCAACGTGGTCGTCCCATTCCACGTCAATCCCTCGCATACTCTGCAACCACTTTTGAACAGTGGCTTTCTGAGAGGGTTTCATTCCCAATTCCACACACAACTCTTCTAATGTTGGGGGTTGTTTGTGAGTGCGAAACCACTCCCGTAGTGCCTCCAAAATTTTGTCTCGATGTTTAGTGACTTTCATAAGTCAGTATTTTTTTATTACCTGACTGAATATGACACGGACTTTTTGAGCCAGTCAAGCAAATGTTTATATGTTTCTATTAAGTTTCCAATGTTTCCATTTTTGAAAAAAGAGCGGATAGGAGTTTGCTGCTCTACGTTGTGAGATTATTAAGATTTATAACAGGCTAAATCAATGAATTGCGACGCTTGAGGATTTTCATAAGTCAGTATTTTTCTATCTGACCTCGGTGAGTGCCTCGGAGGGAACAGGAGGAAACTGTTCCCTTTAACGATTTTGACCTCAACTTTTTGAGCCATCGAGAAAATAGATTTATATTTCCATTAAGTTTCTAATGTTTCTGTTTTTTAAAAAATCAACTAGCTGGCATATAATTTCTGTTGCCAATACCGCTATATTGCATGGGATAAAAGACCGTGTTTCTGTTGTAAAAAGGGGTCGCGATCGCTCTCTACTCCGAGGAAACATCCTGTTTCAAATCAACTGAAAATTATATCGAATTTCCCGAGCTAATTTATTAATAATGTCGGGCTGAAAACCACTGTGTCTCGTACCTGTGGATGAAAGCCCGACCAATATTATAAGGTCGCGACAGCGACACCATACTTAACTAAACTTGTATTTTTGGATAAAATAATAATATACTACTTTCACTATAAGATTGAAATAGTTAGCTAGTGATTAAAAATAAAGCTTATAAATTTCGATTATATCCCAATCAAGAGCAAGAAATTTTTCTCGCTAAATGTTTTGGGTGTTCGCGCTTTGTCTATAATCATTTTTTACGGTTGACTATCGATACTTATGCTGAATCAAAACAAACTCTAAAATACAGCAACTATGCCAAATTATTAACTAAACTTAAAAGAGAAGTTGATTATAGTTGGCTCAAAGAAGTTAACTCTCAAGCTTTACAACAATCTCTTAAAGATTTAGAAAAAGCTTTTGTATCCTTCTTTTCTAAACAAAATAAATTTCCCAGATTTAAAAAGAAAACTAATCGACAATCATTTAGAGTTCCACAGCATTTTTCGATTACAGAAGATGGAAAACTTCAACTTCCAAAAATGAAGCCGATAAAAATGGTTATTCATCGAGAAATTGAAGGAAAACTTTGTAATGTAACTATTTCTAAAACACCAGGTGGAAAATATTATGCTTCTATTGTTGTTGAGTATGAAAGTGAGCTGTCCCCATTACAAGGGGACAGAATAGGTATTGACGTTAATTTGGATAAAATTGTCGTTACCTCTAATGGTGATGAATATGATAATCCTAAATATCTAAAAAAATCTCTTAAAAAATTAACAAGACTGTACAGATGCCTATCCCGCAAACAGAAAGATTCAAAAAAAAGAAATAAAGCAAGACTAAGACTTGCTAAAATTCATGGAAAAGTAGCCAATCAAAGATTGGATTTGCATCATAAGCTAAGTACCAAACTGTGTAAGGAAAATCAACTTATAGCAACAGAAGATTTAGCTATCAAAAATCTTATCAAAAATCCTAAACTATCTCGCCATATTGCAGATGTTGCTTGGGGTAAATTTCTAACTTTGTTGGGGGACAAATCTGAAAAATTGGGATGTGAAATTAAAAAAGTAGATAGGTTTTTCCCTAGTAGTAAAAGATGTCATGTCTGCGGTTGGATTAAAACAGATATGACCTTAAAAGAGCGGCAATGGAAATGTGAAGAATGTCATACTTTTCACGATTCGAGAGATAGAAATGCTGCTTTAAATATTTTGCTATTTGCTAATAATGACATACCGCAGGAAGTGCGGAAATCTACGCCCAAAGAAATACCTGAAACGGTATGTATCAGTCGGGTTACTGACTGAGCTTGGGAAGCGACACGCCCTTGTGGCTGTCGTACTTCACATTGTTACCTTAATGTGGGTTGAACAATGACTTTATTGCAGTTCGGGGAGATTCTTATTTGAGTTCCTTACAATTAGTAAATAAACGATTGTTTTTGACTCGGATAATATTGGGCATTTCTTGGTGACAGTAAGAACAATACCAATAAATTTTTTTGTGGCGAACGTGACGCAACATTACAGTAGAACAACAGGGACATTTATTCATCGCATTTCGCGGCAGGAGACCCCCGACTCTGTCGGTGAGAGGAATGCCGCGCCTCCAATTATGTTTTCACAGAAGAAACCCCGATCGCGAGGTCTGGGAATCTCCCGTATTTGGCAGGGGAGGATGTCAAGAAACTCTCCTTACCGATCGGTAACTAATTTTCTCATCAATAATTGGAGATGATATATCTATTTTTTGCTATTTTTGATACAGTTTTGCGATGAAAAAATTAATTAGCCCTAGCAGAAGATTTAGCCAAAACAATTATTCCCCATCTACAGATCGGTAAAATTCGTTCGCGATCGCTCCATTTATTGGAGTTTTAACGATCGTTGCTGTTTTGTGGTTATCTTCTCTGAGAAGTATGCAGAGAACGACATTTCATTGCTATTTCATGTTTATGTGAGATAAAAAAGAATATCTATAATATATATTTATTTATCTATGCGCTTGCTTTTAGTTGAAGACGAGGACGATCTGGGAGTCGCCATTAAGCGAGTTTTGACTCAAGAAGCTTATGTGGTGGACTGGGTAACAGATGGTAGAGAAGCTTGGAACTATTTAGAAGATGAGTGGACTCAGTATACTATAGGGATCTTCGACTGGTTGGTACCTGGAATTTCAGGATTGGAATTATTAAAACGTCTGCGCAGTAGAAATAATCCCCTACCTGTATTGATGCTCACCGCTAAAGACAGCATGACAGATAAAGTAGAGGGTTTGGATGCTGGTGCTGACGATTATTTAGTTAAGCCATTTGGTATGTCAGAATTATTAGCAAGGCTGCGTGCTTTACAAAGACGATCGCCTCAATTGCAAACCCAACAGCTACAAGTAGGCAATCTCATCCTAGAATACAAAACTAATGAAGTTTGTTTTGCTGAGGGTGGCAAAAAAGAAAAAGTTTCTCTGACAGCTAAAGAATTTCAGTTTTTAGAGTATTTTATGCGCCATCCCCAGCAAGTTATTACCAGCGATCGCCTCTTAACTCAACTGTGGGAATTAGATGCAGAACCCACGAGTAATGTAGTAGCCGCGCAAGTGAGGCTTTTGAGAAAAAAATTGGCATCTATTGGCTGCGATCGCTGTATCGAAACTGTTTACGGACTCGGTTATCGTTTAAATCTCTAATAATTTTGGCTGTGTTTAATATTTTTTTACTCAAAGTTCTCTTATCAAAAAAGCTAATCTCATCAGTGGTACTAAAAAGCGATCCAAACCAACTATTTGAACAAACCCGTTGGCGATTAGCTAGCTGGTATGCTGGAATACTGGCTGTAGTCCTGGGTATCTCTGGATTTAGTTTTTACCAAGTGGTAACTTATGCTCACAGATTAACTATCGACCAAGAATTAGAATCACAGGGCAATCAAATCCACGAACACCTCGAACCTATCCTAAAACACCCTGGAAAATTAGAAGCAAACATAACCCGTGTCTTTCCCCATATTTGTTTGGTGGAAACGGAGTGTTATAGTAGCCTGCACTCCGATCCTCATGCTAGCAAAGCAATTCAACCAGGCACTTACTATATACGTCTATTGGATATTTCTGGGAATTTAGTAGCTGTAGTTGGAAAACAACCCCCTGGATTATCTAAAAACATAAGTAAAGATTATTGGCAAAACCTCAAGGACACCAAAGGCGATCGCTATCGTCAAATTTCTCTGGTTTTACATACCCAAGACTTTCAAAGTTGGGGCTATCTCCAGGTGGGTCGTCCTCTAAAAGAGTTCGACCATTACGCGAGCAATTTGCGGTGGATGCTATTAATGGGATTACCTGCGGCGATCGCTCTACTGATGTTAGTAAGTTGGTGGTTGGCTGGGCGAGCAATGCAACCTGTTTACCAATCCTATCAACTTCTGCAACAATTTAGCACTGATGCAGCCCACGAATTGAGAACGCCTTTGGCAGCAATTAGAGCAACTATAGAATCTACTCTCATGACCAATACTGTCTCTCCAACAGAGATGCGCGAAACTCTACAAACTATTCGGCGACAGAATTTGCGGCTTTCTAAGTTGGTGGCAGATTTACTCTTATTGTGCCGCATGGATCGAGATTTAACTGTAAGTTCCCCAGTTCAATCCGATCGAGAACCTATTTCACTTAAAGATTTAGTTACAAATATTACTGAGGATTTTGCAGCTTTAGCTTTAGCTTCTGAGATCGATCTGAGTGCGGAGATTTTAGTCTCTACACCTTTAATAATAATTGGCAACTACGAGCAACTTTATCGTTTAGTTTCTAATTTAACCAGTAATGCTCTTAAATATACTCCCCCAGGAGGTAAAGTAACTCTTATTCTCGATCGCTCTAGTAACTGCGCTCGAGTTCGAGTTCGAGATACTGGTATTGGTATTTCTAGTGACGATCGCCAGAAGATTTTCGATCGCTTTTATCGAGTTGATAGCGAGCGATCTCGGACTACTGGTGGTTCTGGCTTGGGTTTGTCTATCGCTATGGCGATCGCCGCAGCACACCAAGGAGCGATCGAAGTGCAAAGCGAATTGGGTAAAGGCAGTAATTTTATTATTTTGCTGCCTCTACGAAAAAATATACCCACCTAATATTTTGACAGAACAGGAGCTGGGAAAGGGGAACATTCACGAAGTCAGAAGTATGAAGTCATAAGTCAGAAGTTCTACCTCCGCTTGGTGCGTCCTTACTCGGAGGTTTCCTCCGAGCGGGCGCTCCGCTTTTTGAAAAAAGAGGTAGAAATTATTGAATTATGTTTTTATATTTTCCTCATTTTATGACGAGGCTTTATACCAACGTGCAGAGCTTTACTTCTGACTTCTGACTTCTGACTTCTGATTTCTGACTTCATTGGTAAGAATTTTTAGACACCCATCTGTTCCCTATTCCCTATTCCCTGTTCCCTTTGAAAAGAAAAAAGGGCTAACTAATCGATAGTTAACCCCCACATTTGGGAACGCACTTCAAAAAATCTTATTTTTGAAGAACTAATTTGACGTTTGCGTTTTGTAAACCGCGCTGTTTTACCTCAGATAAAGTTTTGTTTACAGCGTACTTTTGGTTGATGGAATTGATCAATTCAGTTTGATTATGTTTTTTAGCAACGCCCCATAGGTCAGCAATTAGATCGAAGCTACCATCGCTATTGCAAGACCAACCTAAATCGTATTCGCCTTCGAGAACTGCAACGATGTCGGAGCGGACGCGTTGACCGTTGTAACCGCGAACGTCAGCATTGGTTTTAACGGTGATACCTAGATCGCGTAAAGAAGTTTTTAGAATTTCTGCATCTGTGATTTTGGTGCGCAGAGTGCTGAAATGAGACATTGGGATTCCTCCAGTAGATTTTTTACGTAAACAACAACTTTTTTACTTTGACTGCCGCTAAATGAAAAAATAAGCGACTTTTAATCGAACTGCTAGCTATGTGCTAGCCTTTGCTCCTGCTAACCACAGGAGAAAGCCTGTTAAAACTCCAGTCGCTGATATTCAGCAACTGAACTAGAGGCAGGTCGCGCCCTCTGTCTTGCCCAGTCTCTGAGGGCTGTTACCTGCTCTGTCATTGTCCGAGACAAAGGAAGGGTAGATTTAATCGCAGCAATAATATCCAACTGCGTAAATTCCCGATCTTGAGCGAAGGCTTCGTACATCGCTGCGATAATTGCCTGCTCTATCTCTGCCCCAGAAAAACCATCCGATACATTAGCTAACTGTTCTATATCGAAGCGGGAAACATCCGAACGCCTTTTAGCTAAGTGTATTTTAAATATATCTTGACGCTCTTCTTTTGTGGGTAAATCGACGAAAAATATTTCATCGAAACGACCTTTGCGCAAAAATTCTCCTGGCAATCTTTCGACTCGGTTCGCTGTTGCCATTACAAACACTGGGGAGGTTTTCTCTTGCATCCAAGTCAGGAATGAACCGAATATACGACTCGAAGTTCCTCCATCTGAATCAGCCGAGCCAGTACTCCCTGCAAATGCTTTATCCAATTCATCTATGAAGAGAATGGTTGGAGATATTGATTCTGCGGTCTTGAGAGCGTTTCGTAAATTAGCTTCCGATCGACCGACCATAGAGCCGTCGTACACTCTGCCCATGTCTAAGCGCAATATGGGCAAACTCCACAAACGAGAGGTAGTTTTTGCTATCAGAGATTTACCACAACCAGGTACCCCTAAAATTAACATACCTTTGGGTTGGGGCAATCCATATTCCCTTGCTCTTTCTGTAAAAGCGTTAGAACGCTGTTTCAACCAACGTTTTAGTTCTTCTAACCCGCCAATTGAATTAATGGTTTCGTCTTCTTCTATATATTCTAATATTCCGTTACGGCGTATTAGTTGTTTTTTTTCTGAAAGAACTATTTCAACTTCGTTTTCTGTTAAACGTTTAGATTTGACGTAAGCTTTGCGATATACTTTTTCCGCTTCATCCCTCGTCAATCCTAAAGCGGCTTTGAGTAATTTCTCTCTCGCTTCTGTAGTCGTTCTGCGAGTTTTTGTTTTCTCTAGCTGCTGGGTGAGAACTTGATTTAACTCTTGCAGGTTTGGCAAAGCATAGTCTATTACTACTACTTCTTTTTCCAGTTCTATAGGTATTTGTTGGATGGGAGACATCACAACTATTATTTTTTCGCTGCCTTTAAAATTGGCGATCGCATCTCTCAACCACCTTGTTGTTGCTGGCGAATCTATAAATGGATGTAAATCTTTGAATATGTATATGCCGGCTTCTCTTTGCCTAATTACCCATTCTACTGCCGCTTCTGGCGACACTGTATTGTGCTGAGTTGTATGGCGGGGCTGACCGTACTCTACGATACCGTGGGTAACAGTCCAAACAAAGACTCGCTTGTGCTGTGTCTTCGCTTGAGCAATCCTAGCAATTTCTTGCTCTGCTCGCTCTTCTTCGTGACTAACGAGGTATATCAGGGGATATTGAGCTTGAATGAGAATATTTAGCTCTTCTTTCATAACATCGACCTATATTATATATTTACGGTTTAACCACTTACCTCGTATTGGTTTTCCCCAAAAGCTTTTAGCAAGGTACCAGGTTTTCTTCTCCTTGAGAATTTGCCTTAGTTTCTACTTTTTCTGCAACTTCTCTGGCAAAATCTTCTGATACTGCTTTCTTTCGGTTTTTAAGGGATACCATTTGCCCTTCTTCCATCACCATAGCTGCTTCGCATTCCGGACATTTATGTATTTGATATGTTTTATTGCGATTTTGCTCTTGTTCTATTTTTTCTGGATTTTGTAAGTAGAAATCTAATGCTTTTTCTACCATTGCTGACATAGATTTATCTTCTACAGCAGCTTTTATCTTTAATTGGCGATGAAGTCCTGGCGGTAGATACAACGTGACTTTATGTTTTTGTTGCATATTACTTTCTGTTGTTTTACCCGGGTATATATAATATTTATCGCCTTTTTTTCTTGCTGTCAAGCTGTCATGCTGTCATGACGTCAACTTGTAACATTACTTAAAAATACTCGTCGATCGTCAACGTTGGCAAAAAAAAATTGAGGATTTTTTATACGATTAATTTGTGTATACCTCGCAATAGAATACGAGGCATTAAGATCTAACAATTTTTTTAAACTTACGATCGCTGTTGGCTATTTGCTGTTTGCTGTTGGCTATTTGCTATTTGTTATTCTCCTCTACTCCCCTGCTCCCCACTCTCCCCCTCTCCCCCTCTCCCCCTCTCCCTATTCCCTATTCCCTGTTCCCTTTTTAAGATTGGCAGTAATAACGGTATGTACGTTGCCTCGTGGAGAGAAGTCTCCTTTAATTTTAATTTCAAGTGGGTCAGCAGCAGCAACGAAATCGTCTAGAATTTCATGAACAGCTTCTTCGTGGGAAATGTAGCGCTCGCGATAACTATTAATGTAAAGTTTTAAGGATTTTAACTCTACAACCCGCTCGTCAGGGCAATAAGTGATGTGGATAGTGGCAAAATCAGGATAGCCAGAGAAGGGACATTTACAGGTAAATTCTGGCAGAGTAATGTCAATATCGTAGCGCCGCCCGACCCGAGGATTGGGAAAAGTAATTAATTCTCCATTGGCTATTGCCCGTTCGCCATATTTAATTTCTCGTGAATTAGATTGTCGTTGGTCTTGAGTGTTAGACTGACTCATAAAGCATACCAAAAGCCGAAGTGTTTTCCAAATATTATCTCAAACAAAAAGGTTCTTAAAATTCAGTCAACATGACTGATATGATAAATCTGATAAGTAACATTTATCAATTGAGATGCGAATACTAGCCCTTGTTCCTGGTGGAATTGGCGATCAAATCCTATTCTTCCCCACTATTTACGACCTTAAAGAAAAATATCCCAAGGCTCTAATCGACGTTATTGTCGAACCTCGTTCCAAGAGTGCATATCGGGTTTGCGATTGCGTACACCAAGTTCTGACCTTTGATTTTAAAGATCGCAATGGCCTAACAGACTATATCTTTCTCATAGGAGATATTAAAGATAACGAATACGATATGGTCGTGACTTTAGGGCAGCGCTGGACAGTAGGTTTATTACTCTGGCTGAGTGGAATTCCAGTTCGAGTAGGCTACAAAAGCACTCCTTCCTGGTTTCTATCCAACACAGTAGAGCTCAATAAAGACCAGTACGCAGCTTGGATGTATCACGATCTAGTCAAAGGCTTGGGTATTGAAAAGCCCTGCCCAGAACTTCAGGTTAGCATACCCATAGAAGATCGAGATTGGGCAGAAGCAGAAAAAAAACGCTTGGATATTAAAGAAAGCGGTTATATAGTCATTCACGGCGGTTCTAGCCAGATGGCTCTCTCAAAAGGAATTGATAAAATTTATCCGGTGCCAAAATGGCAGAGAATTGTAGAAGATAGCCAGCGGCGACACCCAGAAATACCCATTGTGTTGCTATCTGGACCAGAAGATGAAGAATGGGTAAGGCAGATGAACGAGCTTTGTCGAGATCTGAAAGTCACTGAGCCGCCAGATATTGGCAAATTAGCAGCAATAATTGCTGGAGCCAATCTAATGTTGTGTACGGACAGCGCTCCGATGCACTTGTCAGTAGCAGTCGGGACTGAAACTGTTGCCTTATTTGGCCCCACAGAAGCGAGCAAACTCTTACCTCCCAATAACGATCGCGCTCGTGGCGTTCAATCTCCGACTTATTCAATCGAAGCTATAGATCCTGAAAAAGTAATAGAACAAATCTGGCGTGCCTAGACCAGCAGTTTTTCTCGATCGCGATGGTGTACTCAATGTAGAAGCTGGCTATATTCGTAAAGAATCAGATTTACAACTGATTCCAACTGCGGCTAAAGCAGTCCGCCAGCTTAACGAGCTAAATATATTCTGCTGTCTAGTATCTAACCAATCTGGACCAGCCAGAGATTATTATCCTTTAGCTCACGTAGATGCCCTACACCAACGCCTTTCTCGTTTATTAGACTCAGAAGCAGGAGCCAAACTAGATGCTTTATATTACTGTCCTTATCTAAGCCCACAAGCAGGAGGAGTAGTTCCAGAATTTACTCGCTGGAGTACTTGGCGCAAGCCTAACACTGGTATGTTAGTCGCTGCTGCTTGGGAACACGACTTAGATTTAAAACAAAGTTTTGTCGTTGGGGATAAAGCTACAGATATCGATATGGCCCACAATGTTGGTGCTAAGGGGATTTTGGTTAAAACTGGCTACGGCAACAAAGTTATTAGTGGCAAATATCAACACCAGACTAGACCCGATCGCGTAGTAGAAGATATAGCAGAAGCAGTGGAATGGATTTGTAAATCTCTATAATTTATGGGGGAAGGCGTGCAAAAAGTTTATCAGGAAGAACTTTCACTAGTAGAAGCCAAGAGACAAGTACAAATAGAAAAAATATCCCAAGATTTACATCCATATAATTGGGCTGGAGTAATTTTAATAAATTCTCAGTAAAAGGGAATAGGGAACAGAGCAATAAGTTGGAGATTTTACCCCTTGAACTACCGAGCGCTGGAGGGAACAAAAAACAGAAACCCCCTCGTCTCTGAAAAATATTACTGTTCCCTGTTGACTCTTGTTCCCTTCAGCCAAAGCCTAGTAAATCCACTCTAAACCCAAATACTTTTGTAATAATACCAATAACTTTTGCTCGTCAATAGGCTTGGGCAAAAAGGCATTACAACCAGTTTTCAAACACCTATCTTCCATAAAGGAGTGAATACTAGCAGAACAACCAATAATTGGAATTTCCTGAAATTCTGGTATTCGTCTTAACTCAAAAACCATAGTCAATCCAGTTTTATGTGACATTAGCAAGTCGGTCAAGATCATGTCAGGTTTTATAGATTGAGCCATTCTTAATCCCTGTTGACCATTTTCGGCTTCAGTAACTTTAAAACCTAAAGGTTTAAGGATTGATGACAAAAGCTCGCGATTTTCCCTGCAATCTTCTACCACTAAAATTTCGCGACGAATTCCTTTGTAAGCTGTGACTTGAGATAAATATTCCTGGGTTGAATTTTTTCCTTTTTGTACGAGTTTAACTACATCTACTGTAATATCAAACCAGAAATTAGATCCCTTATTTAATTGACTTTTAACAGAAATTTTTCCGCCCATCAATTCAATGAATTTTTGCGAAATCGATAAACCCAAACCTGTCCCAGCAGCACGATAATTAGGATCGCTAACTTGCCCAAAAGGTTTAAAGATTGTTTGTAGATCGGTATCACTTATTCCATGTCCTGTATCGATTATCTCAAAACGAATAGTTTTTCGAGGGTTGGAATTCTCTCTTTCAATACGATCGATGGCACTGACTTTTAAACTCACAAATCCAAAATCAGTAAATTTAACTGCATTACCTAAAAGATTGAGTAAAACCTGTCGCAGTCTTTGTTCGTCCGCTATTATTCCGCAAGTTAAGTTATTAGCAAGTTTGTATTTGAAGTTTATACCTTTCTCTTGCGCCTGCATTTTTACCATCTCGGAAATTTCAGAGAGGAATTTAGGTAAATCCACTACGTGGTTGTTTAACTCTACCTTATTGGCTTGGGTTTTGGAGAAATCTAAAATATCGTTAATTAGGGTCAATAAATGATTTCCACTATTTTGAATCATTTTCAAACCACTAGCAGAATTAGGTTTTAAATTCCGCTCTCGCTGGATAATTTTTGCATAGCCTAAAATTAAATTTAAAGGATTGCGTAGCTCGTGGCTAATATTCATCAAAAATTGTTCTTTGGCAGCATTTGCCTCTTCTGCTATTTCTTTAGCTTTTGTTAGTTGCTGTTCTCTTAAGTTTAACTCTGAATTAATCGAGACTAGTTTTTGATTTTTCCACTCTAGTTGTCGAGTACGTTTTTTAACTTGATTTTCTAAATAGGCATTAGTATCGCCGAGTTTTTTAACGTAAACTACGACAGGAACAATAATAAAAGAACCTAATATTCCTAATATTGGGGGGACGACAGGCAACCACCAAGCCGATATGATAAAGAATAGATAAGTAATTCCCACTACAGCAAAAATAACTATGAAATTTTTGCCTAGAGCTAAAATATAAGATTTAAAGTTACTACTTTTTATTACTGTCAACCAAGTTAAAATAATAGCTACCCCAGTCCAGCTAATAATCCAGATGATTTCTAGTGGCTCTGGCCAAGTTTTTATTAAAGGGCGACCGTCAATTACAGAACTTATAATCTGACTTGTTAAATTAGCTTGTAATTCAACCCCATAAATACGATCGGGGTTAGTAAATAGCTTTCGATTATAAGGAGTGTAGAAAATATCGTTTAAGCTAGGAGCGAATGGCCCTATTATGACAATTCTATCCTTCATTAAATTTGGGTTAATGTTTCCTTCTAATACGTCGGTAACTGATACAGATTCAAATGAATTGGGTCGATTTCTCCAATTGATAAAGATTTGATATCCTCCTGTATCTGTACGCACGTAGCCCCCGTCATTTGGTTCTACTGGAAGGAACAAAGTGTCTTTTAATTGAAGCCAACCATCTGGACTGGAGCTCAAACTAATACCTTTTTGTTGAAGATATAAGTAAGCTAAAAGCAATCCTAAACTCGGACGATCGCTTCGCTCGGTATCGGGATATAAAAATCCTCTTCTCACTATGCGATCGCCATCTTCTAATACATCATTAGCTCCTACTTGACCCAGGTCTGCTAAAATAGGCGAAGGGGCGATCGGCGGATTAATTCTGTTTCCGTTAATTTTTTCAATTCCTATCAAATTAGGAGTATTTTCAAAAACTCTTTTTAATTCGTTGTGACCATTTTCTTCTTCGGGATCGACAGAAATGTCCCGATAAATATCCAGCCCGATCGCTACTGGTTGTTGCTGATTAATTTTGTTTAATAATTTAGCTAAGGTTGCATCTTTTAGCGGATAGTGTTCTAAGTTTTTAATATCAGACTCTTCTATTCCAACTATAATAATTCTTTTATCAACTGGTTCAGTAGGGCGAAAGTGAAAATATAAGTCTAAAGCTAACCATTCTAAAGGTTGTAATAAACCCGTTAACCTTAAAGTTATGACAAATGTACTTATTCCAGCCAAAAGATATATTTTTTCTCTTTGCTGGCTAATTGATTTTTTAATTTTTTTAGTGTTATTAATATTAAGTGATTTTTTAATTTTATTTTTAAATGCTGAGAAAAATTTTGCCATATTTGCTTTTGCCATATTTGCCATATTTTTTCTCTCAATTAATAATTACAAACATAAAAGATGGTGGTATATATGTAATTAGACTTCTTCTGCTTTTAGTACTTTTAACTAATGAACTTTCTCCGATTAGATTGTCATTAGCTCTAACTATACTGGACTTGACAAATAATGCTTCACTAGTTGTGGCTATTACTAAAAAAGATAAAACAATTTGAATCGTTTTTTTAATCGTGGTTGAAATCTCTCATTATTCTTAAGGGAGCGTTTCCATCTACTCAGTATTTAATGCAATGAACATACAAAACTATAGCGCTTTCTTAAAGTATTAATTACTTTTATGGCACTAGTCATATTTTCATTTTGGTAAACCGAAATTATTTTAACAAAATTTTACGATTTTTTACTAGTCTTATGCAGTCTTATGCGGACTTCTCGCGTTTGCGGTTCGTCCTGCTAGGTGAAGAGGGGTTCCTTATTAAAAATAGAATCATTGTGACCCGAACCAGCGCTTCGCTTATTAGGGGACTTCCCGACTCCCGTCAAACTTTCGTGAAGTCTCTGGAGAGATTCCCCTCTGCTTGAGAGTGTTTTCACTCCCAAGTAAGGGAACTCGACGAAAGAGAAAGTTGAATCAGTGATGGTTAGAATCTCCGTACCGTGAGTGCCGGAGAGAACGTCAATATTATTTATCCTGGCAGTACGGGCTTTAAATTTAAGTGAGCTTCTAGCAAGTCTGCTATAGAGTCTAAAAGAGTTTCTCGCTGTTCGCGGTAGTCAGGAACCCCAGTAGGCAAGGATGCCAGTCCTCGCTGATGTCGCAGCTTATTTAACCAAGCTCTTCGCCAAGGGCCATTATCGAAAAGACCGTGGAGATAGCAGCCCCAAACAGATTGAGAATTATTGACTATGCCCAAATTATAGTCGTCAAACATCGGTTGATAAGGAAAATGCTCCCGATCGTTGGGTTTTGTTATCTGAGTGGAACCCTGATGAATTTCATAACCAGCAACGGGCAAACCTCCTTGGGGATATCGAGCAATAACTTGTCGCTGACGGGTTATTTTTTTGGGGGTTACTAAAGTGGAAACAGGCAAAAGATTCAATCCTTGACAATATTCGTTTTCTCCTTCAAGTCCGTCTGGATCTGCTACCTTTTGACCTAACATTTGGTACCCCCCGCAAATTCCGATGATGGTGCCGCCTGCGGCTACGTAATCTTGAAGTTTTCGCGCCATTCCACTTTTTTGCAGCGCTATCAAGTCAGAAATTGTGGTTTTGGAACCAGGTAAAATCACTGCATCTGGATGTCCGATAGAATCGTTGAGATCTAAATATTTGAGGAAAACGCTGGGTTCGGCTTCTAGGGGGTCAAAATCGGTAAAATTAGAGATTTGAGGCAGCCGAATTACTGTCACTGTAATTTCTCCCCTAGGTTTACGATCGCGCTTATCTAGCAAATCTAAAGAATCCTCTGCGGGAAAAATCTGACTACTCCAAGGAATAACTCCTAAAACTGGAATTCCTGTCCGTTTTTCCAGCCAGGTAATCCCAGAGTCTAGAAGCGATCGCATACCTCTAAACTTATTAATTACAATCCCTTTGATTAGCGATCGCTCTTCTGGTTCGAGTAATTCTAGAGTTCCTACCACGTGAGCAAAAGCACCTCCGCGATCGATATCTACTACTAACAGAGTTGGAGCATTTAAATACTGCGCTACTCGCATATTAGTTAAATCGCGGTGCTTCAAATTAATCTCAGCTGGACTGCCTGCACCTTCACAGACTACTAGATCGAATTCTAAATTTAATCTAGTCAAAGACTGCTTTATGGCACTCCAACCTGGCTCGAAATATTTCTCGTAATACTCCGCTGCTTTAGTTGTACCCGCTACTTTTCCCTTAAGAATAACTTGGGATGTCATGTTACCTTGAGGTTTGAGTAAAATGGGGTTCATTTCGACTCTCGGTACGATTCCTGCTGCCCAAGCCTGTACTGCTTGCGCGTAGCCAATTTCTCCTCCACTTGTTGTCACATAGGCATTGAGTGCCATATTCTGTCCCTTAAAAGGAGTAACCCGCCAACCTTTGCGCGCTAAAATTCGACACAATCCAGTGCAGAGGAAAGATTTTCCTGCGTGGGAGGTTGTCCCGACGACCATAATTGCTTTCATCAAACGCTAATTTCTAGAACCACCTATCACTCCTTTATAGCAGTTTTGAACAATATGCTACTTCGCTCTAGAAGTTTGTGCTGCTGAGGGCACAATTTAGTTACTGGTGTATTGGAATTTTGTTCGAGCCAATTTGTCAAGCAATACCAATAAATCTTAATACTTCGCCAGAAGATATTAATTTATTTCCCTGCTAATTAACAGAGAAATAAACAATATCATTAGCTTAAACAACTCATTACAATTTTGTACCGCATTCGGGACAAAAGTGATTGCTGGTGGGGTTTTGTTTCCCGCAATTACTGCAATAGAGTATCTCGATCGCTTTGTCTTGCGTAGAAACTTCTGGCAATCCGATCATTTGAGCGTTACTCTTACCTGGTGCTACCATTGGATAGCAGTTTTCATCTCTAGTTACGCGAACGTCTAGCACAACTGGCCCGTCGTGAGCTAAGGTTTCTCCTATAGCATCAGAAAGTTGGGCTCGATCGCTTATCAGTATTCCTTTGACTCCAAAGGCTTTCGCCAATAACTCAATATCTGGCATCCCTGCTTGCATATTTGAGGAGGAATAACGCTCTTCATAGAAAGCTTGCTGCCACTGGCGTACCATCCCTTGCCAGCCATTATTAACGATCACAGTCTTGACATTTATCCCGAATTGTGCTAGAGTACCCAATTCTTGTAGATTCATTTGAAAACTGGCATCGCCACTGACGCAGATGACTTGTTCGTCGGGAAGAGCTACTTTAGCGCCCATTGCTGCGGGCATTCCATAACCCATAGTTCCTAAGCCAGCACTAGAAATCCAACGACGGGGGCCATTTTTAAGAAATTGAGCTGCCCACATCTGGTGTTGTCCTACATCTGTAGTGTAATAGGCATGGGGAGCTTGTCGAGCTAATTCTACAAGTAATTCTTGAGGAGAAATACTTTCCCGATATTGGGGAACTACGAGAGGATAATCTTGCTTCCAGCGATCGATCCTTTGCAACCATTCTGTGGTACGTCCCGAAAAACTGGGCAGGTCGAATTCTCTTACCCGTTGTAAAATTTGTTCTAAGACTCGCCTGACATCGCCTACAATTGGCACTTCAGGAGCGCGATTTTTGCCTACTTCTGCTGGGTCGATATCGATGTGAATAACTTTAGCACGGGAGGCAAACTCGTCTAATTTACCCGTCACGCGATCGTCAAACCTCGCCCCTACAGCAAGGAGTAAGTCGCATTCGCTTACGGCAAAATTAGCATATGCGGTGCCGTGCATTCCTAGCATGCCCAATGATAGGGAATGGTGTTCGTCAAAGGAACCCAAACCCATTAAAGTCGTAGTTACTGGAATTTGAAATCTTTCTGCTAGTTCGAGAATTTGGGCGTGAGCGTCAGCCGCAATTGCCCCTCCTCCGACGTAAAGTAGAGGTCTTTCCGACTCTTCGAGTAAATCTAATGCCGCATTAATTTGGCGAGGATTTCCCTTGACAGTGGGACGATATCCAGGCAATTTAACACTTCCAGGCTCTATTGGCACGTAGTCGCACTCTTCTACCCCCACATCTTTGGGTACGTCAATTAATACTGGTCCAGGGCGACCCGTGCTGGCAATGTGGAAAGCTTCGGCAACAATTCGCGCCATATCTTTGGCGTGACGAACTACGTAAGAGTGCTTGACAATTGGTAGAGTAATGCCGTATATGTCTGTTTCTTGAAAAGCATCGGTACCAATAGCCGATCGGGGGACTTGACCTGTTACTACTACCATAGGAATGGAGTCCATATGAGCAGTAGCAATACCAGTAACCAGATTAGTTGCACCAGGTCCCGAAGTACCGAAACAGACACCTACTTTACCTGTAGCGCGAGCATAGCCATCGGCGGCGTGTGCTGCGCCTTGTTCGTGTCTGACCAGTATGTGTTGAATGTCTCCTGTTGCTTCCGCTCTGTATAGCTCGTCGTAAATGGGAAGTATGGCTCCACCAGGATAGCCAAATATGTGTTTGACGCCGTGGCGCTTGATACTGTCTATTAAGACAAAAGCACCTGTGCGGCGTTGAAAGCTAATATTTTCAGATAATGTTGTTTTAGGAGGGCTTGTAGATACCACTTTAGCAAACTATTTTAATTTCTTGCTTTTAGTATTAGATTTTGTCACCTAGAAGGTAATACTTGCACAAAAAAACTGATATGTATAATATTTTAGCTTTAAGTTAATTTTGGGGGAGAAATATCTTGACAAAAAATAATCCCTCTATTTTTGAGATAGGGTCGCCCCTGCGGCGAGGAAACCTCGCCATCAGGACGCACCAAGAAAGAGGGATGAATTGAGGACTCGATCGCGCAAATTAACTGCTGACTGGGGTTGGCTGCTTGCTAAAGAATTTATGCAAGACTTTTTCAGCAATTTGAGGACTGGTTAAACCGAGATCTGCTTTAGATTCGTCGGGTTTAGCGTGATCTACTAACTTGTCTGGCACGCCAAAACGCTGTAGGGGTACTAAAACGTCATTATCTAATAACGCTTCAGCTACTGCTGAACCAAAGCCGCCTATTACACAACCTTCTTCTAGAGTTACAACCTTACCGATGCGATCGGCTAAAGGCAAGATTAATTCTGTATCTAAAGGCTTGACAAAACGGGCGTTAACCACTGTTGCTTCAACTCCGTGTTCGCTGAGAATTTCAGCTACTTGAGTGGCACTATAAACCATAGAGCCGTAAGCCACCAGCAAAACATCGTCTCCATTGCGGAGAATTTCGCCTTTACCGATGGGTAAAGGTTCCCAACCTTCTTCCATCAGAGGCACGCCAATACCGCTACCTCGTGGATAGCGCAGGGCAATGGGACCGTCGGTGTAGTTAACACCTGTTACTACCATTTTTTGCAATTCTGCCTCGTCTTTAGGCGCCATAATAACCAGATTGGGAATGCAGCGCAGATAGGCTATATCGTACATTCCTTGGTGAGTGGGGCCGTCGGCACCGACAATACCAGCCCGATCGATACATAAAAAGACAGGTAGATTTTGAATTGCTACGTCGTGAATAACTTGGTCGTAAGCCCGTTGCAAGAAGGTGGAATAAATAGCTGTAACAGGGCGCATACCTTCACAAGCTAAACCAGCAGCCAGAGTAACTGCGTGTTGTTCGGCAATACCCACGTCGATGTATTGTTTGGGCAGTTTAGCGTGAAATTTGTCTAAACCCGTACCCGTTGCCATTGCTGCAGTAATGCCGATAATTTTCGGGTTATTTTCTGCAAGTTTGGTGAGAGTGTGGGCAAAAACTTTCGAGTAACTAGGAGGTTTGGGTTTGTTGGAAGGGATAGCTTTGCCAGTAGCCAGGTTAAAGGGATTTTGAGCGTGATAGCCAACTCGATCTTCTTCAGCTATTTGATAGCCTTTGCCTTTTACTGTCGCTACGTGAACTAAAACTGGTCCAGGAACTTTATGGCCTTGTTTGAAAGTAGAAATCAATTCTGAGAGATCGTGACCGTCGATCGGGCCGAAATATTTAAAGCCTAATTCTTCGATCACTGCACCCACTTTAGAAACTGTCAGGCGCTTCATACCTTCTTTGACTCTTTCCATTTCTGGAGTTAGAGATTCCCCAAAGAAGGGTAGATTTTTAAACTGTTCTTCTAGGTTATCGGAGATAAACTGAACTGGATCTGAAAGACGTACTTTGTTCAAGTAACGAGAGATAGCCCCGACGTTGGGGGAAATTGACATTTCGTTGTCGTTGAGAACTACCATTAAATTGGTATCGGGCAAGTGTCCGGCATGGTTAATTGCTTCTAATGCCATACCGCCTGTAAGTGCCCCATCCCCAATTACGGCTACCACTTTAAAGTCTTCCCCTCTGGCATCTCTAGCTAGTGCCATACCCAAACCAGCAGAAATACTAGTGGAAGCGTGACCCGCACCAAAATGATCGAATTTGTTTTCACATCGCTTGAGATATCCGGCTACTCCGTGCTTTTGCCGTAGAGTGTGAAAATTATTGTATCTTCCTGTAACCATTTTGTGGGGATAGGCTTGATGTCCTACATCCCAGATCACTTTATCTCTGTCTAAGTCTAGAGTTTGGTATAAAGCGATCGTAAGTTCTACAACACCTAATCCTGGACCCAAATGACCGCCACTAGTGGCTACTGTCTGTAGGTGTTTTTCTCGAATTTGACGTGCAATATCCTCTAGTTGACGGATGGATAAACCGTGCAATTGATTTGGATGAGTAATTTCACTTAGGTGCATACCAGGGTATTATTCAGATCGATTTACTATTTGTTGATATCTCACAATTTATTGATAATCTAAAACTAAGTTAATACTTTAGTTTTAGATTCTTAGAATCGATTCTCTAATGGTTGTATCAAGCAACCACTAATACGTCAAGCACAACCAAAATTATGCCATTCGCTTTACTTGAATTAACTACGCTAAAAGTTTTACTCTAACAACGATTCATGCCAGAAACCCCATACTTTTATTCTTTTATCAAGGTAAAATAACCTACTATTTAACGCAGTGACTTTCCAGTTTGCAGCAGATTATAACTCTATTAAGAGTTGAGTATGATAATTATAGCGCGATTTCCCTACAATTAAATTGGAAATTATAATTGCACTTACCTCGCGTTTTGAACAAACGGTATCAGTGGGACGATACTTACATTTAGCTCTCTAATATATCCTATTTTTTTGCGAGTATCGATACAAGTATTTACTCGTTAGTGGAAACTCGTAACTCACTTTTGATGTAAAATCAGGCGATTACCAGCAGGATCGTAAGCGTAGATTTCTCTACCATGTGAAGCAATAATAATTTTTCCTGGTGGCGGATATCCTATCTCGGTTAAGCGCTCGATCGCTTCTTCTAAATTTTCTACTTCTATACACAAACTCATCGGGCTGCCAGCAGAGTCAGCAAACTCCTGCTGGTTATTTTCTTTGGGTTTAAAAATCCCCAGACGCAAGCCCTTTAGATTAAATTCTGCGTAAACTTTAGCGATCGTTGGATTTGGTTCGGTTCCTAGTAGTTGGCTATAAAATTCTACCAGAGTGACAAAATCATCTGAGGCTATGGTTACAAATGCATCAGCGTATTTAAAAGTCATTCAGAAGCAAGGGTCAAAATTTCTACTCCACTTTCAGTCACGGCGATCGTATGCTCGAATTGGGCGGAGAGTTTGCGGTCTTTGGTTATCGCCGTCCAGCCGTCGTTTAATACTGTAGCTTCCCAAGTTCCTTCATTAATCATCGGTTCGATCGTAAAAACCATTCCTTCACGCAAGCGCTTGCCTTTTCCTCGCTTGCCGTAATGGGGAATTTGTGGGGCTGTATGGAATATGCGGTTAATTCCGTGTCCGACAAAATCTCGCACTACTGAAAAGCCATTTGCTTCGGCATATTCTTGAATTGCTGCGCCTATATCTCCTACGCGCGCCCCTGGTTTAACTTCGGCAATGCCTCTTGTCAAACATTCTTCGGTGACTTCTACTAATTTTTTAGCAACAGGAGAGGGAGTCCCTACGAAAAAAGTTCTCGATGTATCTCCGTGATATCCGTCGAGGATAGGGGTAACGTCGATATTGATAATATCTCCGTCTCGGAGAATTTCCTCGGCGTTGGGAATTCCGTGGCAGATTACCTCGTTTATACTAGTACATATGGACTTGGGAAAGCCATTATACCCTAGAGGTGCGCTTTTTGCTCCCTTTTCTTGCGTCCAGCGTTCGGCTTCGTCGTTAATCTCTAGAGTGCTTACTCCTGGAGTTACCATTGGTGCGAGGTAGTCTAACAGTTGGGCGGCTAAACGTCCAGCCTGACGCATTTTTTCTATTTCTCTTTTTGAAAGGAGAGTAATTGTTTCGGTTGCCATTAGTTTTGCTTCCTTCTAGAACTATAAGTAAGTGTTGTGAGTTTATTATTTTTGCTGGTTTGGCTACACTTATTTATTAAAATTAACAAATAAAAATTTAATTTAATTGACCCAGCCTGAGGCTAGAGGGAAAAGGGAACGGGGAACAGTAAAATTTAACAGTTGCCAGCGAACAGTTACCAATTATCAATTGATTCAAAAATGAATTCACAACTGTTCACTGATAACTGTTCGCACACAAACTAGCGATCGCCTTACCAATACCTTTGCGATCTCGCTCTTTGCGAGGCGCTGCGCGATCGCCACAATTACTAAAAAAACTAACAGATTGCCACTCAATTATACAAGGGACGAACTCGCGATCGCTCTCTCTGAAATTGTGCTGTGGCTCGATCCTCTTTACAGCACAATTCAGTATTTTTGTCAACTAAAGTAATTAGATTTTATCAAACCTCAACTGTGACCCCTCTCCAAAAGGCAACGTGGTCTTTAATATTTTGCGCTTTATCTTTGGGGTTAGGATAATACCAAGCAGCATCTTTATTTTCTTTGCCATCGACTACGATGGTATAGTAGCTAGCTTGACCTTTCCAGGGACAACTAGTGTGGGTATTACTTTCTTGAAAATATTCACTATTAATAGAGTCTTTAGGAAAATATTGGTTTCCTTCGACTACTTCGCACTTATCGCTTTCAGCTAAAACAGCACCATTCCAAATTGCTCTTGGCATTTTACTTTATTTGTTGATAATTATTGATAGTTATCAGTCATTAATTATATTCCGAGCAATGCTCGCTGGCTTCAAGGGGAGAAGATTTCAATATGTGGCGATCGCTAGAACAAGCATTAAAACACTTCTTTGGTTATGAAAGTTTTCGTCCCAGACAGCGTCAAATAATTGAAGAAGCACTCTCTAATCGAGATTTACTGATAATTATGCCAACAGGTGGCGGTAAATCTTTGTGTTTCCAACTGCCAGCATTGCTAAAATCGGGTTTAACAGTAGTAGTCTCGCCCTTAATTGCCCTCATGCAAGACCAAGTAGATGCTCTGCGAGATAATGGTATTGGGGCAACCTATATCAATAGTAGTTTAAATTGGCAAGAAGTGCGCTCGCGACAAGGAGATATTCTTGCTGGCAAGATAAAATTGCTTTACGTAGCTCCAGAAAGATTAGTAGCGGATAGATTTAGAGAATTTTTAGACAAAGTAGCCTCAGTAGTGGGAATTTCTGCTTTTGCGATCGACGAAGCTCACTGCGTTTCGGAGTGGGGACACGATTTTCGTCCGGAATACAGGCAAATGATACAATTGCGCGAGCGCTATCCTCAAGTTCCCGCGATCGCTCTTACGGCTACAGCTACTAAAAGGGTACAGCAAGATATTATCCAACAGCTCGGTTTAAAACAACCTAGCGTTCACATTGCTAGTTTCAATCGTCCTAATCTATATTACGAAGTCTTCCCTAAAGAAAGCAGAAGTTACAACCAGCTATTAAAGTTTATACGAGCAGAAAAAGGAAACGCAGGAATTGTTTATTGTCTTTCTCGGCGATCGGTCGATGAAATTGCTTATAAATTAGGCAAAGATAACATTAAAGCACTACCTTATCACGCGGGAATGAGCGACAGTGCGAGAATGTCCCATCAAAATCGATTTCTGCGAGATGACGTACAGGTAATGGTTGCTACTATCGCTTTTGGGATGGGAATTAATAAACCCGACGTGCGTTTTGTCATCCACTACGACTTACCCACTAACTTAGAGAGATACTATCAGGAATCCGGACGTGCTGGAAGAGATGGAGAAGCTGCTAAATGCATTCTCTTTTATAGTACTGGCGATATTAAAAGGATAGATTATTTTATCGAACAAAAAACCGATGCCAACGAACAAAGAATATCGCGTCAACAATTACGTCAAGTAATTGACTATGCTGAAGGATTAGACTGTCGTCGCAATATTTTGGTAAGTTATTTTGGAGAAAGGTTTAAAGATAATTGCAACAATTGCGATAATTGTTTAGATCCCAAACCTATAGAAGATTGGACGATTGAAGCGCAAAAATTCCTTTCTTGTGTAGCGCGGTGTAGGGAAAGGTTCGGTACGAGACACATTATAGACGTGTTGCGCGGCTCTAAAAAGAAGAAAATAGAACAGTACGGACATCATCTACTGTCTACCTATAATATCGGTAGAGATAAAACCGCAGACGAGTGGAAAATGCTAGCGCGATCGCTAGTTCATCAAGGTTTAGTTAAGGAAACTACCGACGGATACCCCATACTCAAACTCAATAAGCGCAGTTGGGAAATATTGAGAAAACAACGTCAAGTAAATATTGCTGTTAATAAAAAATCTACTTCTGGGGTTGTGGGAGATAGTAACGCATCTGAAATAGAAATGCTTTTCGATCGCCTCAGAGAATTGCGCAAACAAATAGCTGATTCTCAGTCTGTCCCACCTTACGTTATTTTTGCAGATTCCAGTCTTAAATTGATGGCACAGTTAAAACCTCAAACTCTAGATGATTTTGCAAAAGTTTCTGGGGTAGGTGCTTACAAACTCAAACACTATGGCGATCGCTTTGTGTCTGAAATTCGTGCTTTTTGTTGCGAACAACAATTACCCGTACCCCTTCCTTCTGCTAGCAAAATGACAACGTTACAATTTCACCAACAGGGTTTAACAGTCGAAGAAATTGCCGCTGAACGTAATTTAAATGTTCGTACTATTAACGACCATTTAAGCGAACTAATTGAAATGAATCAACCTGTAGCTTTAGAGAGACTAGTTCTTCCAGTTAGGCAAGAATTAATTCTTAAAGCTATTAAAATTGTTGGTGGTGAATCTCTCAAAACTATACGAGAGAATTTGGGAGAAAATTACACCTACGAAGAAATTAAATTAGTAAGAGCTTGGTGGCGCAGGACGCGATCGTAAGTTTAAACTGCCAAAAGAAATAACATGAGAGTAAAACCTATGCTTTGCAGCCAAACAGCAGGTTGAGATTCAACTTTCTTTTCTATGGATTTAAACGTGTAACTAAAAAAGGAAAGTATGGGTTTTCTTCTCATACTTGCTCTGATTTTCGCTTGAGATGGAGATAATTCTTTTATGACTCCAGCTACCACTAAACGAAAAGCCGCTCTTTGAACGTTTGCTAGAGACTGATGTAGTTGCTTGGCTATGGTTTCTATTGTGGTTGTGCCATTAGCTCTTTTCCAGATATACAATTCTAGAGGGTCGAGTTGGAATTCTGGCTGAGAAACTATTCGCTCTAATACCGAATTTTCTTCTGGAAGTTTAGCTGTACCAGCAATATTTTCCCACTTTTTGACCTTTCTTAAAGCAAATAGTGCTATTTGTCTAGCTCTCATCCTAATTCCGGTCATTTCCAGCCAAGGTAACTCTGTTGGATTAGTTATTTTAACGAAAGAAATTTGAATGTTTAATGTATCTGAAGGCAGTTCAAATATGTGATATATTTGCTCTAATTTAATCTGAAATAGCAACTGTAATTGTTCTGTTTTAAGAACTCCCATTTTTCTGAGGTGAGTTCCTAGAGGAATTCCTGGGGGACACAAGTCCTCTAATTTTTCAATTACTCGTCGCTTCAGCCAACCTCGATTTTCAATTGAAGCAATTAAGTCTGAATGCTCTGAGTTATTGGTAATTGCCATTAGCCTTCCTTTGTCAAACCAAAGCCCAAAGGTACTTTGTCCGTCAGGACCTCTAGCTTCTAAAGGAAGGTTTATAATTAGTTTACCTGATTTATTACCTGAATCTATGAGTTGAAAAAGTTCTAGTAATGAAAAGGTTTCTAAAGAGCTTGTTATATTCATCTAAAATTATCCCCAGTTTAGTATATTAGCTAAATTTATTTAATAACTAGTCACTCTCTGTTAGGACGGATGCATCTCAATCAGGTTCCCTAAAAATAAACGAAATATTTAAAACATTTGAAGGAAAAATTAAACTTGAATTTTGCGAAAATATATATAGGTCTGTACATCATACCATATTTTTTTATTTTGCGTGCGATCGAAAACGACTTTAATTGTGTTTTTTGTTACTTCAAGAGGTCATATGAATTCCGTTTAATCGATCGTAAATGCCGTAACAGCAAGGGTGAGAAGGGGGAGAAGGGGTGACGGGGCGATCGGACAGTCGTCATAAACCGATAACCTATTTTGCTAACCGACAACTTCAAAGAAAAGGAATCTCTTGATAAAAATGAACTTTTTGCAGCCCCTATAAAAAATAGAATCATTGGACCTCAGTCCCCCAGTCTCCCCCTCTCCCCACACTCCCTCATCTCCCCCATCTTCCCATCACTCGTCTAATCTTCAGCAAAAACATAGCGATAGAGTTCGCTAGGATGAGGTTCTGGACTATTTTCTGCCAATTCTACAGCCAGATCGATTTCTTGTTGTACTTTTATTTCAATTTCTTTAAGTTCTTCACGATCGGCTAGATTGTTTTCGATTAGATAGTTCGCAAATTTTTTGATGGGGTCGCGGGAGATCCAAAACTGTTTTTCATCTTTGGAGCGAAGTTTGTCTGGATCTGCTAAGGAGTGACCTCGAAAACGATAAGTCAGAGCTTCAATAAGGGTTGGTCCTTCTCCAGCACGAGCGCGTTCGACCGCTTCTTTGGCTACAGAGCGAACTGCTAATACATCCATTCCATCTACTTCTACCCCAGCCATTCCAAAAACACTGGCTTTTTTATAAATTTCCGGCTGAGAAGTGGCTCGATCGTGAGCCATACCAATTGCCCATTTATTATTTTCTACCACGTAAATAATGGGCAACTTCCAAAGAGCTGCCATATTCAAGCATTCAAAAAATTGACCGTTATTGCTGGCTCCGTCCCCAAAAAAGCAAGCAGTTACTTGTTGAGCAAAACTTTCATCACCCAAAACTTCTCGTCGATACTTGCTCTGAAAAGCTGCTCCTGTAGCGACAGGAATTCCTTCTGCGACAAAAGCATAACCCCCTAAGAGCTTGTGGGGAGCAGAAAACATGTGCATCGAGCCACCGCGACCTTTACTACAACCAGTTTCTTTCCCAAATAATTCTGCCATCACTTCTTTGGCTGGTACTCCACAACTTAAAGCGTGGACGTGGTCGCGATAGGTGCTGGAAACATAATCTTCTCCAACTCGCATGGCTTTAATGACTCCGGTGGAAACAGCCTCTTGACCGTTATAGAGGTGGACGAAGCCAAACATCTTACCTCTTTGATACATTTGAGCGCAGGTATCTTCAAAAAAGCGTCCCAAAATCATGTCTTCGTAAAGTAATAATCCTTCCTCTTTAGTAACTTCTGAAGAAGTAGCCTTAAATTCTGGTAAAGTTCGTTCGGAAAACATGGGTTTTATAGTATCTTGACAGCAAATGTGAATGTATTCTGTTATTGCTGAGGGACAAAGAGAGTTTCACCTCAGCGATCGCACTTTGGTTGTGCAAGAACAGTTTAAGATTAAATTGCTCGCTTGGGATAGTAAATCTATTGAATTTATAAAATTGAAAGGAAATATTTTTTACTCTAGCGATTCTTCGATCTAGAATATATCTGCCAAATTATGGTTTTAGTAGTTGCAGTCAAACAAACAACCTATTGATTGGCTTAATTATATTGTTAATCAAATAATCCTGCTCCGGAGAACTAACCCGTGCGAATTCCGCTCGATTATTACAGAATTATAGGCATACCCATTCAGGCAACCGACGAGCAGCTAACTCAAGCTTATCGCGATCGCAGTAGCCAACTACCTCGAAGAGAGTATAGCAATTACTCGGTAAAAGCTCGCAAAAAACTAATCGAAGAAGCTTATCAAGTTCTATCGAACCCAGAAAAGCGTGGGAAATATAATGCTAAATTTCTAGAGAAAACCTATCAATTAAATTCACAAGCAGAACAGATCGAGCCAGGGGTCAAGACTGTTGGAGCGGAAAAAGATCTGAGTTTCAAAAATCGAACTCCCTCGATCGACATTAATCCTGATGAATTTGTCGGCGCTCTGTTAATTCTCCAAGAGCTAGGAGAATACGAACTCGTATTGCGCTTAGGCGCTCCTTATCTGAGAAATCTGAAGGTCGAGAGTCCCGAACGAGAAATTCAAAAGGCAGTTAGAGCCGATATAGTGTTAACATTGACACTAGCATATTTAGAATTAGGCAGGGAACAGTGGCAGCAAAATAACTATGAAAACGCTGCTACCTCTGGGGAAATGGGTCTGAATTTGTTGCGCCAAGAAAAATTGTTCCCCAGCGTCACATCTGAAATTCAAAACGATCTCGACAAGTTAAGACCCTACCTGATTTTAGAATTATTATCTGGAAAGGAAAATAATTTAGAAAAAAGAACTAAAGGTAAAGATTTACTCAAACAAATGCTACGCGATCGCGGTGGCATAGAGGGCACTCAAGAAGATAGATCTGGTTTAGGTATCGACGAATTTCTTCGTTTTATTCAACAGCTACGAGCATATCTGAGCGTAGGAGAACAGCAAGAATTGTTTGAAGCAGAGGCGCAAAGACCTTCACCAGTAGCAGCTTATTTGGCAATTTATGCTCTTTTAGCTGGAGGTTTTGCTTGCAAACAGCCTGCTTTAATTCTCCGCGCTAAAGAAATGCTCCAAAGCTTGAGTAAGGAACAAGACGTATACTTAGAAGAAGCAGTATGCTCGTTGCTTCTAGGTCAAACAGAAGCGGCAACTGTGGCTCTAGAACAAAGCCAGGAATACGAACCTATTGCTTTTATTCGCGAACATTCTCAAAATTCTCCAGACTTATTACCTGGCTTGTGTCTGTATGCAGAACGGTGGTTGCAAACAGAAGTATTCTCTCACTTTCGAGATCTCAATAGTAAAAGGATATCTCTCAAAGAATATTTTGGCGATCGCAACGTACAACACTATTTAGAACAGTTATCACAACCGACTAAGCTGGAGTTGGAAAGAGTTAAACACAAAAGAACAGTCGCTCGCAGACAAAAAGTCGAACAATCTTTAAAAGAAAAAGGCAAACAAGAAGCTAAACCGATCAAACCTCTACAAGAAGCCTACGCTAATATTCGTTCTCGATTTACTCAAAAACAAAATAATGCAGGTGCAATTAGCACGGTAAAATCAAGGACTATGACCCTGAGTGCGTCACCAATTAATTCTTCTGGTGCTAGCTTATCTAGTTTCACTAAGCTCGGTCAAAGGTTAGGAAGTTCTTCAAGCCAAAAAGCCAAAAATAATAGTTCAAACGGTCATTCTTCCTCCAAAAAATCTCGCTCTCAGCAACCAGCACCACAACAAACACCATCGACGAGATCCCTATTTTTGTCTGCTAACGGCAAGGAAACTGACACCGATCGAAACAATCGTCGGAGTAAGATAGGGAAAAATAAACATCCCCATAAGCGATCGAAGAAAACCAAACGGCTATTAATGTTAGGCGTTCCTCTTTCTTTGAGTTTAGCTGTGGTGGGATTTTCTTACAAATGGTTGGAAATGCACCCAACTTCATCAACTCTATCGGAGAAAGAAAAATTAGATAATTCCAATGGAACTCTGGTAGAAGCAGCAGAACCAAATCTTCAACCAACCGAGACCTCTAAGAAAGAGGAAATTCTCAATGAAGAAATAGCTAAGCAAGTAATTCAAACCTGGCTGACGAGCAAATCACAAGCTTTTGGTTCGACTTATAAAATAGATCGATTGAATTCTATCCTCACCGAACCAATACTTCCGCAGTGGCGCGATCGAGCGCAAAATTACCAGCGCAACAACGTCTATCGCCAATATCAGCACGCCATAGAAGTAAAATCTGTAGAGATAAATCAGCAAAATCCTCAATTAGCTAAAGTAACAGCCAAAGTAACAGAAACAGCAAAACACTATCAAGGAGGACGCTTAAGTAAAGCTCAATCCTACAATGACAACTTGCTCGTCCGTTACGATTTAGTTCGCGAAAAAGATCGGTGGTTGATTGAGAATATTAAAGTTTTGCCTTAAAACTTTTGCTTTTGAGTTCAAAGGAAACAGGGAACAGGATATCGACACAACTGTTCCCTCGTTGTCAACAGCCAACGATAAACTCGATCGGATAGGAAAATCGTGGATCTAACTCTAGAAGAAGCTCTCAATCCTAATACTTCGGGCGATCGACTGCGGGAAATGTCGATCGCCACAACTGATGAGGAGTTGTTTGAATTTTGGGATTATCTGCGATCGCTTGGATAGTTAACAGTTACCAGTGACCAGTTATCAGTAATCAGTTGTGAGTGCGATCGAAAGTAGCCTATCTCTAAGGGTAGGATGTCTCTCTGTGATTTAAATCCATGAGGAAGACCTGATAACTGATAACTGATAACTGATAACTGATAACTGATAACTGATTTAATTCTGACTTAAGTTATCTTGAACTCTGAGATAACTAAATACAATCATAGTTAGAGTAGACAGATATCAACTTGTGCTATGATTTAGATCACAAGAACATAATTTAGAGAAAATTAACTCTTCTTTACGTAAAGCAAGATATTTTTACCCAAATAAAAGCTAGAACTATGATTGTAGATTTAATTCAAGACTTAGAAAGATATCAGCACGTTCGTACCGAATTGAATTCCTATCTTCCTTCTCCTCTCGACAAGATAAGAGCTAAAGCAATTGCTCAAAAAGCTCTCAGAGAAGGCACCTCTGTGAGTTCGATCACTAAAAAACTGTTAGAAGATTCCGATTTTCAGAAAGTTACTAGCAAATTCGGTAAGGAACAGACTCTCAAACTTATCTCAGATACAGTTAAAACTGCTCTCAAACAGGAACTCAATCAACGGAAGTTGGGATTATCTTAAGAAAATATAAAATTCAATAACTTAAAGATTTATCGGTGCTTACAATAGACTTAATTATTACTAAATACTATATATAGTAAGTCTTACTTCTACATAGAAAAAAAATACAATTGGGCTCTTCGTCTCTTCAAATTGAGCTTAAGATATATTTTGTACTTATTCAAATAATAAGGGAAATAATTCCCTTGCCAATATTTCCTTAAGAACCTTACAGACAAAGACATAAGCAAAGGTTCGAGAGAATATCAGTTATTTTCATGATGAAAATAGTACTCTATTGAAGCATTTAATTATATAATTCAAACAACAGAGAATGATTAAGAAATTCAGTCCATATCTTATAGACTGAATATTTCACATCAAAGTTCCTAAAAATCAATAAGATTTTTCAGTTAACAACCGATACCTTACCTAGCTAGAGCGATAAAACCTAGCTAAGCAGGAAATATTTTCTTTTCAAGACTTTGGAATTAAGGAGTTGATAATCGATCGTGCAACTTATAAATCGCATTCACTTTAGAAATGTAGGGGGAGATCTTTTTGGGGGTGTAACTGCAGCAATTATTGCTTTACCGATGGCGTTGGCTTTTGGGGTAGCTTCTGGAGCTGGGCCAGTTGCTGGACTTTACGGAGCAGTAATAATAGGCTTTTTTGCGGCTATTTTTGGCGGCACTCCCACACTAATTTCCGAACCAACTGGACCAATGACCGTAATTATGACTGCGGTGATTGCTTCCTACACTGCCACTAACCCAGAGACGGGTTTGGCATTGGCATTCACCGTCGTCATGATGGGTGGGTTATTTCAAATTCTTTTTGGGGTATTGGGGCTGGGTAAATACATTACTCTCATGCCCTATACTGTAATTTCAGGGTTTATGTCGGGGATTGGAATCATCCTGATCGTACTGCAAATCCCTGCTTTTCTCGGACAAGCTAATCCTGGTGGCGTATTCAATACAATTGTTGGCTTGCCAGAATTAATTTCCAATATTAATCCTCCTGAAACAATTTTAGGAGTACTGACAGTAGCACTCATTTTCCTAACACCATCGAGAGTAGGTCGAATTATTCCACCTCAACTGGTAGCGCTAATTGTGGGAACTGTAGTTTCTCTAATATTCTTCTCGAATGTCAATATCAGAATCATTGGGGAGATTCCCGCAGCTTTGCCTCAATTGCAAATGCCTGTTCTGAGTGGGACTCAACTAACTCAGATGTTAATCGATGCTGCGATGTTAGCAATGCTAGGGGCGATCGACGCTCTACTGACCTCCACAGTTGCCGACAGTCTCACCGATACCCAACATAACTCGGACAAGGAGTTAGTGGGTCAAGGCATTGGTAACTTGATGTCTGGTTTATGTGGCGGACTTCCTGGTGCTGGAGCAACCATGGGAACAGTAGTTAATATTCAAGCAGGAGGTCGAACTCCTTTATCTGGGATATTTCGCGCAGCGATCTTGCTAGTAGTAGTTTTGTGGGCTGGATCCCTAACTCAGAACATTCCCATGGCTGTTTTAGCTGGGATAGCACTAAAAGTCGGTTTTGATATTATAGATTGGGAATTCATGAAACGGGCTCACAAAATATCTGTCAAAGCAGCCTGGATTATGTATGGAGTTATACTCCTGACTGTATTTGTGAATCTGATGATTGCTGTGGGTATTGGGGTCTTTGTTGCCAATGTTATAACTATCAAGCGGATGAGCGAACTTCAGGCTGAAAGAGTCAAAGCCATTACCGAGGAGAAAGACGATACAGAAATATTGTTGAGCCAACCAGAAAGACAACTATTGAAACAGGCTAACGGTGGCATTTTATTATTGCATCTCAGTGGCTCGATGATTTTCGGAGCTGCCCAATCAATCTCCAAACAGCTTCTAGTTGCTAAAAATTATCAAGCGCTGATTATTGATTTTACCAATGTGTCTCACATGGGCGTGACCTCTACCCTAGCTATTGAGAATACGATCGAAAATGCTTGTAAGAAGGGTCGTCAAGTATTCATTGTCGGTGCTACAGGTAAAATCAAACGCAGACTAGAACGCTTCAATATCTTCAATCTATCTCCATCTCCACGAGTAACGGGCGATCGCTTTGAAGCTCTCGAACAAGCTGTTGCTTTGATTAATCACGATCGACCTAACGGACCTAATTCTTCTCAGGAACTAGAGGTTAATAATAGTGTCTCTAAAGTCTAGATAAGGTTGAATTAAATTTTTGATTATCCCAATAAAGCCCACCCTTTATAGTTATAGGGTGGGTTATCAATTTTTATAATTATTTTATTTCTTCGTTAGCACGACTTAAAAGATTTTCTTTTGTCTGTTGGTCGTGTTGTCTTTGTCGAGCCATTAATTCTCTGGCTTCTTCTTCTGTATCTTTTTGTGTATGAGTTTCAACTTCTTGATGCGCTCTGTTGGACATATTTTCTTCTAAGCGATCGTCGTGTTGGCGCTGTTCGACCATCAACTTTCGTGCTTCTTCTTCAGTACTCAAGGCTCATTCCTCCCACTACTAAATTGGAGCTTTAATCTAATTTCACAATAACACTCTGAGAGAAAATTGTAGCTAAAGCTACAGAAAAATTGATAAATTTATCTGGAGAAATCTAAAAATAAACTTCGGTAATGGGCAGTAGAAAATCATATACCATTACCGATCGTTTCTGGCTAAATCGAAGTTTGCAAGTTACCAATTAGATTGAGAGCAGTATGGAAATTGTCTCCTACTGTTGCTACTAACTGGTGAGTAATGGGCCAACTATCTACTACCATCCCAGTACACAGAAGCATCATGTAGAGAATGGAGTATTTAAACAGCGATCGCGCCAACTGGCTATCTTGAGGGGATATAGTTAATTGCCATGCTTTGCGAATAAAGATAACTCCCAGAAGAAGAGCGATCGAACCGTAAATAATCCCAGAAGTTTTTAAAGGATAAACCAGCAGCAAGGTAAAAAACACCGTCAATAAAGTGTAGTACCAAATTTGACGCACTGTAGACTCATTACCTTCTACCACTGGCAGCATAGGCACTCCTACTTGAGCGTAATCTTCTTTAATCATCAGTGCTAGAGCCCAGAAGTGGGGAGGAGTCCACAGGAAAATAATTGCAAATAATACCCAAGGTGCCCAGCCCAAGTCTCCAGTTACTGCTGCCCAACCAACTAAAGGTGGAATAGCACCAGCAGCGCCGCCAATAACAATGTTTTGAGTACTGTGACGTTTGAGCGCGTGGGTATAAATTAGCATATAAAAAACAATGCCAGACATTGCTAAGAGCGCACTAAGCAGATTTACAAATACTGCTAAAACACTAAAAGATAAAATTGCTAAAACAATAGCAAAGATAAGGGCGTGACGAGGTTGAACTCGACCAGAAGGAAGCGGACGCTTGCGAGTCCGCTTCATCTCATAGTCAATGTCTTGGTCGTAAATACAGTTTAGTGTTTGTGCTGAAGCAGTAGCTAAAGTGCCCCCCAAAAGGGTAACTAAGACTAAAAAAGGATCTACTTGTCCGCAAGAAGCCATCCACATTGCTGCTGCGGTGGTAATCAGTAGTAAGGGGATAATGCGAGGTTTAGTTAGCTGATAGTAGCTTTTGATGACTTGTAGAATGTTTTCGTGATGACGGACAACACCTGTTCCAATCATTATCAATTCCTAATTGTTTAACGTTCAAAGTTGACTGCGTGAAAATTTTTATTTGTTAGCAGCCAGAAGCTATTTCTCACATAAAAGAGAAGTATGGGAGAAATTTTTGCTTTTTTAATTGCAGATCGCAGCAGCACCCTAAGTTAAACTATGCAGTTTGCTTATCGCGAAATGCTAGCACGGTGAAAGCGACTAAAATACCTAATAATGCTGCTCCTACTGATTGGTGAGTAACGGTTAGGGTTTCTACTTGGAGGTGTAAGCGGAAAGTCGCAATACCCAAAACGACCTGCAAGACGACTAATAAAGCCGAGAAATTAGCTAGCTGGCGCAACATAGGATGAAGTGCAGGAGTATACCTTGCCAGCACTACTACAGCTATAGTTCCTAAAGTAGCCGGAACAACAGCAATTATATGAGCATTCATCACCGTACAAAGTTGGTATCCGAAAAAACATTGATGCAGCGCCCAACGAGAGCCAACTAATCCGCCAAGCAAGCTTTGCAAGTAAATTAGAACGGATGCAGTTAAACCTATCCAAGGTAAGAATTTACCTGCACTAGCAGTTCCTTTATAGGGTAATAGAGAGCAACCTATGACGATAAGAGTGCTAAAAAATAGGAGTGCTGCGCCTAAATGGGCAGTAACGATATCAAACCGCAACAATTCAGTTACTGTTAGTCCTCCTAATACCCCTTGAAAAATTATCAAACCTAAGGCAAAAGTGGAAGCCCAAGGGAGCCATTTAGGTAACTCTTGTCTGTACCACCAACTCAAAAGTGCTAGAGCGATCGTGCTAAAACCAATTAAAGCTGCATCGAGGCGATGAAACCACTCTAGGAATACTTGAAGATTCATCTGCTGTGTCGGCACTAATTGACCGTAGCACAAAGGCCAATCAGGACAAGCTAAACCTGCATTCATTACGCGCGTTGCGCTGCCAATTGCCATTAACAGTAAAGTAGCGATCGCTATTTTCCATACCAAGCGACGAATCCATTTTTGCGGTTGTGATTCTTCTGGGTTACTTACTATCTGAGGATAAATAACTGAATCTGTCATCTCATTAACTCCTCTATTAAAAGTTCGTCAGATCGGCGAGTATTTACTAAAATCAAGTTTATATGTGTGTTTTCTTGACTCTCGGACTCTACGACAGACCGTAGATTATGTGTCTGTTCACTGTAGCTATTCTGCAGATATATCCTTTATATTCTTTTACATAAATTAATTAGTATAAAAAAAAATTGAATTTTCATCAATTAGTTTTGAAGACTTACTACAAGAAAGATCCCAAAAAAAAGAAAAACAAACCACATCAAGAATAATAAGAAGACGATCGCTAAACTTGAGAGATATTTTGAGAAGAAAAAAATACTAGATAATGACAATCTTTTTATTTGTCAGGATCCCTTAATATATATCTTGAAAAAAGAAAAAGTACGGGAAAAGTTTTCCCATACTAATCCATAAAAATTCTGATAACCTCAGACGAAAAATACTATCGATAGGATTCAAATTCGGCACGACAACCGTTATCGACCCAAACGTGGTCTCTGCCATAACCCCAATTGCCGCGACAAGAACTATTAGACAACTGTCTTCTTAACCTCACGCCTCTAGCTCTGCTAGTATTTATGGGGCATCTTTGGAAACTTTTGTCCCAGCTTTCGCATAGCACTAGCCGCCCTCCCACAGGTCTATTTGGTCTATTACCGACATTAGAACCAACCGCAAACTCAGCACGGCAGCCCTTATCGACCCAAATATAGCCTCTGCCATAACCCCAGTTGCCACGGCAAGAGCTATCTGACAACTGGCGTACAATCCTAACTCCTCTACTGGTGTTTATCCGACATTCGTTGTAATCTCGATCCCAGCTTTCGCATATTACTAATCTATTCCTATTTCTGGGCTCTCTAACCTGGGCTTGGGCTGATTCGCTACTAATAAAGCCAGTAGAGATCGAAGTACCAACCCACGCCATCGTGGCAAAAACTTTCAACCAGATATTATTAGTACTCACGTGTTGACTCTCCTTTTGGTACAATATTTTTTTTAGTAAAAAATTTTAGGGAACAGAGGAATAACAATCTATCTGCTAAAAATCTTCTCAAACCTCCCCGATCTTCCACTCTACTAAAGACTTTCTTTATAGTTTTACTGTTCCCTTTGCTGTTTGCTGTTTGCTATTAGTACTCTGTTTGTCACCAAATCTAAATATGATTGGGCTCGCAACACTTATGCTTTATTTCTGCTTCTGGTTTAATATAACTTAATAAAAAATACGATCGGAAAAACCTTAGGTTAATGAATAATTAAATTCAAACCGACCTACGTAGTGATAAGCACCTCGGTATTTTGCCGAAGTAAACAAGTCAACTTCATAAGTTCCTGGGTCTGGAAACTCGCACCAGATATTAGTAGAAATACTGTGTTCCACTTGACAAATTGAGGAATCACTCTCTCCCTTTCTGCTAAAAGATGCCGCGATCGAGCGATGATTTGGGTTATCTATCTCGATAGTTGCCATTCCTAAAACGTCAATTTGAGAACTAGTTGGTTTGAGAAGTTTGAGTCCCTCGGCAAAAAACCTCGGTTGCATCATAGGTTGATCTAAAAAATCTTCTTGAGATAGTGGATTTGTTAATAATTGCCAATCTCGATTAAATGGTAAGTGACTAATGGCTAAGATTTGAGGTGGAGTTAACAAGTAATCAGTGCGGTATCTTTTGGTAAATCCAGAGCGATCGACATAACCACTATCCCAAGTAGCATCGAGCAAATACCAAGTTCCTTGAATTTTGACAGCATTCCAGGCGTGACTTTGACCGTCCCAATCGCTAACCTGAGTGCGAGATTTTCCAACAATAACAGCTATATCTTCACCGATCGCCTGTCCCAGTGCCATAAATAGCCTAGCATAGCCATAACAAACCCCTTTATGAGTTTGGAATACGGTTTCAGCATCTTGAGGAGGATATTTCCCAGCAAAATAAGATTCAGCATCGTAAGCAACGCGATCGGCTACATAATCGTGTAAGGCTTTAATCCGCAAGTAGGGATCTGATTCTTGAGCAGCTATGTATTTTGCTACCGATTCAATGCTAACCTCTACCTCAGGAGGCATATTAACTACTGCTGGATGGAGATTTTTATTCTGCAAATACCAATAGCCAGTTTTTGAAGATGGTGCTGGTTTTTCGATCCAGGTGAATAAGGGAGAGTTTTGATATTCGATTAAGAATTCATCTACGTTGGCATAATCGATCTCACAAAAAACAATTGTCAAGAAAAAAGTTAAGATAAATATATGACTAAATCGTAATTTTAGACGGCGACCTCTTTTATTAAACACCCCAAACATCTTACCCAAAGAAAATCGAGCTCCTCCTTTTAATTTCCCGCTCGTCAGGATCAATTTTTGCTTGTTTAATTTAAAAAGAAGGTAAAAAAGAAAAGCAAAGGCTTTACGTACTAGAAACAAAGGAACCATTTTATTAAAGTCAATCATCTCATTTGACTTATCTGGCTAAGTTGAAAAAACAAGATTCTACATTTTTATATTTCCCCCAGGGTCAATTTAAATTAACAGTTAGTGAAGATCGGATGTAAACTTTTTAAAAGTTTGACGATCGAAGAAATTTAAAGATGAAGCGATCGAGCAGAATTTAGTTTCAGCTAGCACTCCAGTGTAGAAATTGTCATGAAATCTTAACATAAAAATCTTCTTTACCA
Source organism: Prochloraceae cyanobacterium (assembly GCA_030065755.1). Taxonomy (GTDB): domain Bacteria; phylum Cyanobacteriota; class Cyanobacteriia; order Cyanobacteriales; family JASJDA01; genus JASJDA01. The sequence goes on from JASJDA010000009.1 coordinate 52,280, forward strand.
TAACCTCGCCTTAACTTACTTAAAAGCATTAAACTAAAATTTGCAATATTCGTTTAAATTGACTTGATTAGTACTGTGCGAAAAATTATTATTGCTGGTAACTGGAAAATGCACAAAACTCAAGCTGAGTCCTTAGAGTTTTTACAAATATTTAAATCGAAGCTAGAAAACGCAAATGAAGCTATGGAGATCGTTTTGTGTTCTGCTTTCACCAGTTTGGGAGTAATGTCGAAAAGTCTTCACGGTAGTCGTATAAAGCTGGGAGCGCAAAATATTCATTGGGAAGATAAAGGAGCGTATACCGGAGAAATTTCTGGTGACATGCTAACAGAAATAGGTGTCAGCTATACGATCGTCGGACATAGCGAACGTCGTCAGTATTTTGGAGAAACAGACGAAACAGTTAACCTGCGACTAAAAGCAGCTCAAAGTCACGGTATAAGACCAATTCTCTGTGTTGGAGAAACTAAAGCACAAAGAGATGCTTCTCAGACAGAACAAATTGTTATCAACCAGTTACAAAAAGCTCTAGTAGACGTAGATCTAAATAATTTGGTAATAGCATACGAACCGATCTGGGCAATTGGTACTGGAGATACTTGTCAAGCCACTGAAGCTAATAGGGTTATTGGCTTAATTCGCTCTCAATTGGATAATAAAAATGTCTCCATTCAGTACGGCGGTTCTGTCAAAGCCAATAACATAGATGAAATTATGGCTCAACCAGAAATTGATGGCGCACTAGTGGGAGGAGCAAGCTTAGATGCTGCAACTTTTGCTCGCATTGTCAATTATCAGTAGTTAGTGGGTAGAGATGTTCTACCGAACGTCTGTACGTTGGTTAGTGGCTAGTGGTAAATTTTGTTAGCTAGTAACTATTAGCTACTACCCACTAACAACTAGCAAATGACTACAAATAAGTAATGGCTAGTTCAACTTTAGATATCAGAGGACATTCTTGGTTTTGGGGAGAGCGTACCTATCTGATGGGCATTGTCAACGTTACCCCTGACAGTTTTAGCGATGGGGGAGAATACAATAGCCCAACAGCTGCCCTATCGCAGATAATTAAGCTAGTCAATGGCGGTGCCGATATTATTGACCTAGGCGGTCAGTCCACTAGGCCAGGAGCGCGCCAGATATCAGAAGAAGAAGAAGTGAACCGAATAATACCGATAATTAAAGCTGTGCGATCGCAGCAAATATACGTGCCAATTTCGGTAGATACTACTAAATCTAGGGTCGCTACTGCGGCAATTGAAGCGGGAGCCGATATGGTCAACGATATTTCTGGCGGTACCTACGATCGGGAAATGTTGACCGCAGTGGCTAAATTAGGAGTCCCAATTGTCTTGATGCACATTCGCGGTACTCCTGAAACTATGCAGACTATGACCGATTATCAAGATTTAGTAGAAGAAATATCTCAATTTTTAGCAGATCGGATCCGAGCAGCGATCGACGCGGGAATCAAGCGATCGCGAATTATCGTCGATCCAGGTATTGGTTTTGCCAAGACTTACGAACAAAATATAAAAATAATCAGAAGGTTAAAGGAATTTCGTTCTCTTGGAGTACCCATTTTATTAGGTCCATCTCGTAAAAGCTTCATCGGTCATATTATTAACCAAGACGACCCTCAACAAAGAGTCTGGGGAACTGCCGCAGCTTGTTGTGCGGCGATCGCGGGTGGAGTAGATATTCTTAGAGTTCACGATGTTATTGAGATGTACGATGTTTGCCGAGTAGCAGATGCTATCTGGCGAGAGTGACGCAGTTTTCTTTTTAATGAACTACCGCGAGTTGCTACGCTGAACTCGCGGTTTCTGACGCTTCAAAGCACCCAGTTGCTTCATGCTTCCGCAGTAAGTAGATCTAGGCTGCTCTGCGTCTAGGAGGTTAGTTCCTAACCCCCGAAAGATTTCTTTATTTTTTATAAGGAACCCCTTTTGTTTTAACTGTTGTCCCTCCGCACTTAACTTATCGTTATAGAGGGGTTCCTTATAAAAAAGAGAATCATTGTAACCCCGT
>JASJDA010000168.1 GCA_030065755.1 Prochloraceae cyanobacterium
ACAAAAGCAGTATGTAGGCACACTGAGACAATTTGCCCAAATAATTAAAGAAACTCAATAGAGTCTATTGATTGTCTTATGCGACCCCACGTACTCGGCATCGATGATGCACCCTTCCACAAATACCAGAGCCAAAATGTGCCAATTATTGGCGTGATGATGGAAGGTGCAACCCTAGTGGAAGGTATTGCTATCGGGTCATTTCCAGTAGATGGAGAAGGAGCCACTGATTACCTGACTCAATGGGTCCCCTTGCTGCGGTGGCATCTTACCCTGCAAGCAGTGGTGTTGGGAGGCATTACCCTTGCTGGTCTGGGAATCGTCGATTTGAAAAAATTAGCACAACACCTTGCTATTCCAGTTATGGCCGTAACACGCCACAATCCTGCTCAAAGCCGACTGAGTTATGCTCTCAAAGCAGCAGGTTTCCACGATCGCCTTTCTCTTTTAAAGCATATTCCTCCCGCTCATCAGCTAGAACCAGGTCTGTACGTGGCAATTGCTGGAGCCGAGCTAACTGATGCTGCACAAATTATTCGAGCTACCAAGGGCAAAGCTCGATTTCCTGAACCTTTACGAATCGCTCACTTGATTGGTACGGCCCTAGAGAGCGGTCAATCAAAGGGAAGAGCTTGAGCAGGCAAAAAGTGACATTCTCTTAACACTGAATCACAGATTACAGCGGAGGCTTCCTAGTCTTGGGACTGTATCTTATATTGATAGCTGAAGCGCTCGCTAATAATATAGCAATCCGATTTGAGATTTGTTTGAGCTTTCTGGGACTCGATGACCTAGCAGATTATAGCGAGATAACACATAACTGATAACTGAATCAACCCCAATCAATTAGAGAATAGTTGTTTCTTCGCCAAATGATAAAACCATGGAAAATTCATTAGTTCATCCTGACCAAACTTTTACTTTATGGGCAATTCTTTTATCAGCAGCAACAATAGGTCTTTGGAGTGAAAAAACTGTATGGGGTGCCAAAATATCTGGTGCAGTTATTACTATGCTGGTAGGCTTTTTGCTGTCTAATTTGAAAATTATTCCTCTAGATGCTCCTATTTATAGTATTATCTGGTCTTTTTTAGTTCCTTTTTCTATTCCTCTGCTTTTATTTAAAGCTAATTTATCTCGCCTTCTCAGAGAATCTAGGTCAATGCTGGTAGCCTACTTAATTGGCTCAATGGGAACATTCTTAGGAACAATATTAGCTTATTATCTACTTCCACTAGGTGAGCAAGCCAAGAAATTAGCAGGGGTATTTTGCGCTACTTATATTGGAGGTTCAGTTAATTTTTTTGCTACAGCCCAAACCTTGGAGCTGGATTTAGATTCAGGAGATTTATTAGCAGCGGCTACAGCCGCAGATAATTTAGTGATGGCACTTTTTTTTGTGATTTTGTTTACCTTACCTTCTATTAAGGAAATACAAAAAGCTTTTTCAACTCAATATTCTGCTGAAAACAGTCAACCAAATGAGACAACTTTATCTTTAAAATCTTTTAATAAGACAGAATTTTCATTACTTCAGGTAAGCCAAGCTTTAGCTATTAGTGGAATTATTTGTGCAACTGGAGGAGGAATTGCTATTTTATTAGGCTTTCCCAAAGCGGGAATTTTAGTCTCAACTATTTTAATTGTAGGTTTAGCAACAGGATTTCCGCAATATTTAGGGCAGTTAACTGTAGCTGAGCAAATTGGCACATTATTGATGCAGATATTCTTTGCCGTTATTGGTGCTAGTGCTAATATTTGGCAAGTGCTCCAAGTTAGTCCTATTTTATTTGCATTAGCTGCTTTAATTTTGACTATTCATTTATTAGTGTTATTGTTAGGAGGAAAATTATTAGGCTTAGATTTATCTGAATTACTCGTGGCCTCTAATGCCAATATGGGGGGACCAACCACCGCTGCTGCAATGGCCAGTGCTAAAAACTGGGATAAATTAGTTACTCCAGCTATTTTTTATGGAACTTTAGGCTATGCTATGGCCACTTTTATTGGTGTAGCTTTAGCAAATTGGCTCTAAAATGTAACGGCAAAGTAATAAGCATTATTTCTCGTAACTATCAAAAATAACCTCGCTCGAACATCAATCTTGTTTAAAAATTTCATTAACTTTTGTTTGCCAAGCTGCTGGTGAAAGTTGAGCGATCGCCATAGGCAATATGTTACTTTCGATTCGTTTTATATGTTGCCCTATTATAAAAATTTGTCTTTCTGTTTCTTCTGAATCTATATTATTGTCGAGAATAGTATTCCATACATCTCTCGCAAATTTCTTTTATTAAATCGTGTTCAATGCTCAAAACGCAATCGAAAAGAATCATGTCTCTCGGTAAAAGAGCAATGCCTCCACGAGAATATAATTTAATATTATCTCTTATTTTTTCCTCAAAATAAGCTATTGTCTTTGGCTTTAAATTTAATTGAAAATCAATTGTATTTTGGGTTTTATCTATTTTATAATCAATTGACTCTTCTATTGGCTTGAGATTGGTGGTAAAAAGCTTAATTACTTGTTCTTGAGTCAGTTCTAACATAACATTGTGATGTACGCGAGCGCGCTAATTTTTAACAGAATTAATTATAAACATCAGGATTAACGCAGTTGGGTAAACGTTCTTGGTTTAGTCCAGCTATTAAATTAACTGCGGCCATTAATGCCATCTTGGAGCGAGTTTTGTAACTAGCACTACCAATATGAGGAACGATAATTAAGTTAGGTAATGAGAGTAATTTACTCTGGCTTGTCAGCGGTTCGGGAACAGTTACGTCAAGAGCTGCATAAGCAATTTGCCTCTCGCAAAGCGCTCGATATAATGCTTCTGAATCTACCAGTAAACCTCTAGAAGTATTAATGAAAATTGATGTTTCTTTCATTCGTTGGAACTGTTTGTAGCTAAACATGAACTTAGTTTCAGAGGTTAAAGGAGCGTGAACAGTGACAAAATCCGATTCTGCTAATAAAGAATCAAACTGACGAAATTCTACACCCAAAGAATTCTCTATTTCTGGTTTTCGTGTTCTCCCATAGTAAAGAACGCGCATATTAAAGCCAACTGCACGTCTAGCTACGGCTTGACCAATTCTTCCCAAGCCAACAATCCCTAAAGTAGCCTCGGTTAAGTCGGCACCCAACAACAAAGTAGGTTCCCAAGTTTTCCACAAGCCATCTTTGACGTATTTTTGCGCTTCGGGAATTCTTCTAGCTGCAGCCAGCAATAAAGCCCAAGTCAGATCGGCGGTCGCTTCTGTCAAAACACCAGGAGTATTTCCCACTGGGATTTTTTTCTCAGTAGCAGCGACAATGTCAATATTGTCATAGCCGACAGCCATTTGAGAAATGACTTTTAAGTGAGGGGAAGATTCAATCAATTGGCGATCGATACGATCGGTAAGTAAACATAATAGACCATCGCTATTTTGAGTTTTAGCTACCAACTCCTGATAAGGAGGGGGTTCTTTATGTTCCCAAACTTCTATTCGAGCGCGTCCAGACAAATAAGCAATTCCTGTTTCTGGAATCTGACGAGTTACAAAGACTAATGGTAATTTACTCAATAGTTAATGAATTATATAAATACTGAATCTCTAACTAATAAACAGTACTTTATTGGCGAGCGCTAGATATTTTAAAAATCTATCGATTCTCTTTACGAATCAGCTCTTAAATACTTTAATGATTTAATTTTCAACTAAACCGCTTAGTTTAATTATCTGTGCGCTCGCGATCGTCATTTCAAAGCTGGAGTAAAAATGTCAATAATATATCCGATATACTACCAGATAATCGAACACTTTATCGAGCGAGAAAGATGAGGAGCTTGGGCATTTGAAAAAGATTAACCTTTGAGCAACTTAGAATTAATCATTTTAGCGCTGGTAAATTTGTAATATATTAATCCCTCTTCATTTACTTCCACTTCCGCGTCTAGTTCTCTTGCTAATTTTTTGAGAAACTTTTTAGCTTTACCTGGGGAAATTTCTGCTCTTAAAGTTAGATCGGTTGGAGTAATAATACCATTATTTTGTTCGATTAAATACCTGGCCTCTCTAAGAATAGTTTTATAACTAGTACCTGAAGGATAAGAAATAACCCCGAATATTAAGCCCGTCACTAAAACTCCTAAAAGCCAACCTTGAAAAAAAACATCTGAGGTTTCAGTCATAACTAACAAGTATGAATAAATAAATTTCAAGTATTATATCTCAAATCTTTTACTATCTGAAAATGCCTGAATCAATATTTGTTCGTCCATACAGCAGATATTATTTGTTGGATAATTCTAATTCTGCTTAAATCCATAACATTAAATCGCTTTCGAAGAGAGCAGCGTAAGAAATGTTCTTTATTTTTATTAAACAACCCTTCTATAGTAGTTAAGTTGTTGGGTTTTGCCAGAAAGTTATTGTCAAAAGGTTTCTTTAATAAAAATAGAATCAATTTAGTAGCGGCGCGCTCAGAAATTCCCTGCTATTTTAATTGTTTAAATAACTGGTCAGTAAAATCTTTATCTTTCGACATTTTTTCAATTAATAGAGTTGTTTTTTGAGGATTTTGTTGAGATATTTTCTTAAATTTTCTAATTAAACTCTTTTGATTATTAAGATCGTTTATGGCGATATGGCAATCGAATTAACCTAAACTAACAATAATCCAATTCCACAGATAGATGTATTCATCCCGTCGCGGGACATGGTTGAGTTATAGTTATTCCTACTCGCTCGCCTATTAGCTTCAACCAATGCCAAAGTTGATTTTGAGTCTGCTGTATCTCCTCTAATACTCTAACTAGAACTCTAGAGTTTAAATCAACACTCTCATAAGGAGGTTGTTCGAGCACTATTGAGCGCTTTTCAGAACCTAGACTAACGGCTTTTTCAAGAGCTTTTCGATAAAGAGCCATTAGCTTGTTATAGCGTCTCTGCAATACTTGTAGCTCGTTTCTTCGGGCGATCGCCTCTCTATAACTACGATATTTAGGGCTGCTTTTAGAACCTAGATATAGTTTCAACTTTCCTTGGATACTTCCCGCGCTCGAGCGCTTCTCGCAAGCTTCCATCAGACGGTAGTAATAGTACTTCAAACCGTTCTTCTTAGGGACGACATACTTTTGTATCCAGGTTTTAGGTGGAGCTATCTTGCCTTCACTACGGAGAGTTGACATTCTTTGCTGGATAAACCCTAGCCTGATTTCTAACCTTTCTAGCTCGTGGTTCATTAGTACCAAATAGCTGGTTGACTACTTTATTTTAACCTAAACTAACTTGGATGGCCGTAGTATTTCTGTTGGCGTAACTTTTGCTCTCGCCTACCTCAATTCTTATCTGCCCAGCTATCCCCTATAGATGCCTCCGCCTCCACCGGAATGCTCACTAGAAATTCTTTTCCAGCCTGTACCATGACTGCTGAAATTCTTTCAGCAGCAATGGCTGCGGTTGGTTCGGGACACTCTAAGATAATCTCATCGTGTACTATACCGATGATTCGGGCATCAGTCCCCTTCAAAGCTTCTGGCAATCGGGATAGGGCGAGTTTTAACATATCTGCTCCCGTACCTTGAACTGGCGTGTTGAGTATCTGCTGGGGAGAGGGTTGAGGCATTAGGCGGCGGCGGTTTGCTAGAGTTCGAGTTTCGATATTTACCCTGGCATTTTTGTCCTGATACATCTGCTTTTTCGTCTGTTTGTGCCATCGAGCCAGCCCTTGATAAGCTTTGAAGAATTTATTTCTGTTGGCTTCGGCTTCTTTCAAGGTGAAGCTCACACCATAATTAGATTCAGCATATTTTTTAAAGCCTTCCGCCCCCATCCCGTATAGCAGCCCGAAGTTAGCTGATTTCGCTATCTGACGATCTGCTTTCGTCACTTCCTCTACGGGTTTATCGAGGATCAGGCTGGCGGTGAGGCGATGTAAATCTTTCCCGTTACGGTACGCTTCAATCATCGCGGCTTCCCCCGCTATCTCAGCCGCTATTCTAAGTTCTATCTGAGAATAATCGGCAATCACTAATTTGTAGCCGGGGTGAGCGGTGAAGCATTCCCTGACTTCTTTAGTCCGAGGTATCTGCTGGAGGTTGGGGTTACTACAGGAGAATCTTCCAGCGGCTGAACCCATCTGCCAGTAATCGGGGTGAAGCCTTCCGGTAACTGGGTTGATGTGCTTGGGTAAGGATTCGCCAAAGGCTGATAGGGCTTTCGCCCATTGACGGTACTCTAACAAGGCATCAATCGCGGGATACTTACTCGCCAGGGGCGCTATCTCTTTCTTCCCTGTTGAAGTCACGGGAATACCTAAGCGATTGAGTGCCTGCAACACTTGCGGGTTACTATTTAGATTAATGGTATTGATATCTTCAAATATGGCTAATTGGTGGTTCTCAACCTCTAACATCCCTCGCAGTTTTTCAGCGGCGGCATCTTTCTTAGCGATCATTTCCTCCTTAACTAACTCCCATTGCGCCAAATCTAACAGCATCCCGTTAAATTCAATTTCTGCCACTGCTTTGAGGCAGTCGAATTCGATCTTAGCCACCTTCACTAACCCAGATTCTATTAACAATGGCTTCAATTTGTCTCGAAGGGATAACAGGATTCGAGCATCTTCGGCGGCGTAGGATAACTGAGATTCGGATATAGTTTCGGCTTTCCATTCCCCAATCTGTTCTGTTTTATCTAGACTGATTTCCAAATATTCTTTAGCAATTGCCTGGAGGCTGTGTTTACCCTCGATACCAGCTTTAAGAAGCTGTGAGGCAATCTGAGTATCAAAAAAGGGTGGCAACAGATTTAAACCCGAATTGAGCAGAAACTTCAGGTCAAACTTGAGATTATGCCCGACTTTCACCACCTTTGATTCCAGTAAAGGTTGAAGCGGCGCTAGGTCTTTAACTTTAAAACAATCGATTAAGATGGTAAGCTGATTCTCGGCAGCGAGTTGAATCAGTCTTAGCGACGCCTTATGTGGGTCTAATCCTGTAGTTTCAGTATCTATCCCGATTACCCGAGCCGAATTTAAGTTAGCGATCGCTTTCTCTAACTGTTCTAAATCTTCAACTAATACATATTCAGGATGTGTACTATCTGGTTGAGCTTTTAGATAATTGTAAAAATCTAAAATTTCCTCATCGCTGAGCAAAAGACGGCTTCTTTTGCCGTAGCGATTCTGAAGATAATTAATCCCATCTTTTTCGGACCAACCGATTCTAGCCATCTCCCGATCTATAGCTGCTATTAAATCTTTCCATTCAATTTCACGTGGAAATGATTCAGATGAATTCTTAATTTCTGTTGGTGAAACTAATTCAGATGAATTCTTAATTTCTGGGGGTGAACCTGATTCAGATGAATCCTTAATTTCTGGTAGTTGAACTGGTTGAGATGACTGACAGATTTCGGGAGGCTGTTTCAATGGCTTTAAATCTGTATTTAAAGCTTCATTATTGACTAACTGACGTTTGAGATACTGACGATTATACATCTTATGTGCCGCCCGAATCTTAGCTAGAGCTTCTACCACACATTCAGGCATTTTTAAGGATTCATTAGTTTTAGATTTCATCATAATTAGTTTCTCCTAAATCCAGGTTTATCGGTTCAAAATTATGCTGAGCTTTTCGGTAAATAAACAAAGGTTCCGCCGTCATTCCTCCTCGATTCTTCAAGAGAGAAAGACGGCTAAAAGTATCTTTATTTCCCAGTGTTATTTCAGCCCTAACTTTATCAATCGCCCGCCGCTTTTCCGAATGGTTTCTAGCAGCTAATTCAAGTTGGTCTAAAGTCTGAACGTTATCACCTTTCCCCACAGTTATTCTTCCTGATTGAAGTAAAGCTATAACATCAGCGGCGTGGGCAATTTTAAAGCTATCCCGCAGGGCTGACATATCCAAAGAGCCGGTACTAAGCGCCTGTTGGTAGGCAGCTTTGGTAATATCTGAAATGGCAATTACAGCCGTATTAGTATCCCTTGCCAACTGTTTGAGGCTGGTAGCAATTCTGGATACTCGTAAAGTTTCAGCAGCAGTGTTATCTAACTTCTCATCACCGGATAACATTAGTTGCAAGTAGTCAATGATTACAAGTATTGGTTTCGAGTCATCTAATTCGCTTCGATGTCTAATTTGGGAAATCACTCCTTTAAGTCGGGCGGCGGTATATTCGGCTGAACATTCGAGAATAGTGAGGTTAGGGGCGATGGTTTCCTGATAGGAGATCGCCGCCGACGACACTCGTTTAGCCAACATCTCAGGATCTGGATAATTAGGATCTAACCACGCCCGTCTCTCGATTAAAGCTGAATTGAGCCCCCCCAGTCTTGCTAGCGCATACAGCCACAGTTGCGCTTTCCCTATCTCATAACTAGCTACTAACACTGGATAGCCATTGACAGCGGCATAATCTCCTAACCACTGGGTAAAAGTAGTCTTACCAGCAGCGGGCGGCGCACCGAGGACGTAAAATTTCCCCAGCGCCAATCCCCCGTTGAGAACATTATTCAACCATTGACTAGGGGTGGGGATAGCGCTTTTCTCGAAGCTAAATAAATCTTCTAACAGGGCAGCAGTATAAGCCACCATCGGCTGAATTTCGCTACTTGTCTGCCTGAGCAATTGTTGTTGGTCAGTTATTGCGTTGTTGAGGGTTTCTGCCACAGACACGCCAGGAGCTCCCACTTTTTTAATTACCTTGGCAGCAATTTCCCTGACTCGCGTTCTCAAGCCAATTTCGCGCAGGTGTTCCAGGTGACGACGAAATGTATCGGCATTGGAAGTATCAACCGTTAGAAGCGATTCTAGAGCGGTCTGAGGCGATTCTTGACCGCCTGACCGGAAGGCCAGGTCTGAAATCTCGAAGGAGATCGCTTCGGCGGCGGTTTCTGGATTTTGGAGAATGTAGGCTAAAACCTCAGCTTCAATCAGGGCATCTGCGGCGGTGACAGCTTCGGCAGCTTCGGGTATTTCTAACCCTTCAATCCTTTTTAATAAATTACTCTGACGAATCTCTAGCCCTTCGGCAGTTAGATAGTAAATTGCTTGCCAGATAACGCGATTAATTAACTTTCCTTCGGGCTTGGGGCTGGCAGAGGACAAATCTTTCCCGTACTGCCACATAGGGCATTTAGCACCAATACAACCCCGCCTAGCTAAAGCTTCACGATCCTTGATTTGAATCCCTGAAAGGACATAGGAGCAATCCCAGCGATAATCTTCACGCTTGCGTCGGGCTGATTTGAGAACAGATTTGAAGTTAGTTACTTTCCCGTTAAAGTCTTTCGATGTCGGGTGATTTTCTGGAGTAGCGTGGGCTACGTTTTTTGCTAAGGAGATCGCCTCAGTTTCTTCAAACTGTTTGTCCAGAGAGTATCGGGCTAGGGTGAGATTACCCTGATTGTAATCCAGTTCCAAGGGAACCCCGTTAGCGATTAGGTGCTTGATACAGGAGGGATGCTCACCTCTCGAAAAATGCCCGTTAAAGCCTTTGAAATTCTTTTTAGTCTGTTTGCTACCTTCAGAAGGTTTATCGTCCCTTACAGGCGATTCTGTGAGGGCTAGGATAGCTTCACAGTCATTCTGAAGGCAGCCAGTCATCAACTCAGCCTGACTTGGAATTATGGGGTAGCCTGACTCGTCCCAATCCACCGTCGCGCCAACGAAACCAGAGCGCCTTTTCGATTTGAGATGGAGGGCATAGGGCAGCTTGATACACTTAGATTCGTTTGTCGGGTGGTTGGGAAAAATTTCTTTAGCTTCAAAACCCGCCAGCTTAGCGATTCGGTCTAAAGCAGCGATCATAATATTTCCCGTCACAGGTAGAGCAGAGAATAACCAGACGTGCCAACCTCGATTACCTGAAAATTCGATGTACGTTTTCAGGTTTCGTTCGGCGGCGCTTTGTTGAATTCTGCGGGCTAGTTCTAAGCCTTCTTTCAAATTACAGGCATCTCTAGGGCAGTCGATATCGATGCAACCAGCTTTGGTGACGTTGGCGTTAACCAGCATTACTCCGACTGTTAGAGTGGCGCTTAAATGCTTATCCAGAATGTCATGTGTTAGCGGCTGGGATTGATGGGGGTATTTAATCTCATTACCAGCCTGAACAGCTTTAGCCCACTTCTGCTGGTGCGGGTGCAGAATGAGGCGGGTGAGTTCAGTGATGAGTTGGCGTGTTTCGATAAGCATCGGCAGCGGCCAGTTTTGTTTTTTCTACCTTACTCGCGCTCAAAGCCGCGCCGCCTGACCGGAAGGCGCAGGCTAGATATCTGTTTATCAGATATCTGGCTGTTAACAAGCCCAGTTTATAAGGCTTTCAGCCTCAAATCGTCCGGCAAAATGGACAGATCGTCCGGCAAAATGGACAGATCGTCCGGCAAAATGGCTGGTTCTGTTAACAAGCGAAACCCTTACCCTAACAGGATTAGAGGCTGATTTTGGCCGGAAATTTTTTGTTAACAGTAAATTTTTTTCGGGGAATTTGGTATTAAATTGAAGCTATAAATAGATAATGACGTAAAATCAAGGTTAATTAGCTTTGAAGCTAGATTATGACTGTTAACAAAATGGAAATCCGTGAAACCTTTACCCAGTAAGCTATACAGATAAAGTGTACTCTACTGGTTGTTCCCAGAACCTTCAGCAGAGACGGGACAACTGTTAACCAACTAGCGTTGAGTATTTTTACTCAGCACCTCTATGGCTTTTAAGATATCCTTAGCTAATTTTTGGTTTTTAGCTAGTGATAATCGTTTTCCCTTCTCTATCTGACTTAACCATGCCCGCGACCTCTTGAAATATGTTGCTAGATGGGTTGCTTTTACTCCTGCCTCTACCCTAGCTTTATAAATATCAGACCCGGTAATGGTTTTTGTCTTGGGCTGTTTCTCTAGGGATTTCACTCTATCTATAAAATTAGATTCCGATGCCTCTATATTTATATTTAAGTTTGATTGGGTAGCAATTGTTATTGCATTGGGCTTAGGTGGGATAGTTTTTAATTGGGCTTTGAGAAATTTTTCAAAATAATTGTAAGGAAGTTTACAAGTCGCTTTAGGGCGTAATTCTGGTGGATAAGTATTTTCATCATAGATTATTTCAATATCTATATTTTCTAGGGTTACTAAAGCTTTATCCCATTCTTGTTTAAGGCTATGGCGTTTTTTTCTGTATTTTATAGCTTCATTGATTGCCGCTGTCGCTCCTGGCATATTCTCTGTTAGATAGCTTTCAACTGTTCGATAATTATTACGATAATTAGCCTCTATACTTTCCCTCATAGCTATCTGTATTGCTAGTTCATTATGGTATTGAGGTATTTCCATAATTTTTTTAGATAGCCAACAAAAATGATAAAAAGCGGTTCGGCTTGCTGCACCACCTCTATTTAAAAATCCAGTAGTCCACAGTCCTGGTCTTACCTGAATAATTACTTCATTAGGTTCATCAACTTTCCCGTAAATATTTTTCTGTCCATACACCCCTACAGCCATTTCCCACATCCTACTGGTTTCTATATAAACCATAGTTTTGTCTTTCTTCTTGCCTTCTTCCCATTCAGATTTAACGAGGAGACTATTTACTGCCCAGGCTGTATTAGCTAAGCGAGTCAGTAGCTCATGTTGCTTTTCATTATTTGTACCCCAGCCTAATGTTTTAATTACCTCTGTCCCTTTTAGTATTATTGCCGTACCGTAAGGATTATCTGGGGTACAAGCAAGAGACGATAATAATAAGTGTAATTTACAGGTATCAAGTCCGAATTTTTCGATTAGCTGTAATGCTTCATCAAAAGGTAATTTATGGATTTCTTCTACATTTTCTTGATTAATATAGTGTTCGACATAATTTTTGGGGTTTTTCTTTCCTAGATATTCATAATAAGCCTCAGACGTATATTTATCTTTTTTCCATTGATCTTTATGAAGCATTGAATCTAGAGCCGTCTTAATCGGAATGCCTGATGCTGCTTTGGTTAAATTTGAACTGAATTCACTACTCAGGCTTATTTTCTTGAGAGATGAACTATTTTTCTGCTCTATCCAAGCTTTATAAAATTCATTCGTTATTTCGGTATTTTCTATTAATTTTGTCAGTTCATTGTAAAAGTCATCGAAGTATGAAGCAGCCACTTCTTTCACTGCTTTTCTCGGTATAAATTCGGCGGTTTCTTTAGCATAAGCCTCAATATAAGCCTCAATCAAAAACTCTAATATTTGTTCTTTATAGCTAGGTAAAATATTAAGAGTTATATTCTTGATTATCGAGGAAAACTCGGCTTTTGACCTAGCTTGCACTAGGCGTAAGTCATTTAAATCAATATTTGCTATAATATCGAAAATCAATTGACTTATTGTCAACATTATGTATTATTCAAATGAGTTAGAATGTGGGATAAATAGTCTGTTAGCAAAATATTTAAAAAAGATAGCTGGCCAATTTGAGAAACCCTTCGAGCCTCCTATGGTTTTTTGGTTTTGCTCTCACTGTTACCTAGAAGGCGAGCCTATAGACCGCCCTTGATTCTCCACTCCATTCATTGCCTCCAGTAATAGCCGCTTGGCGTTTCCATTACGGCTTCCTGGCATCTTCACCAAGGAATCAGCTTCGGCTGGGTCTAGAAAAAATTCTATCCTGAATCCGAGGAAAGAAGCAGCGATCGGATCTTCCTCGTAAGTCATGTTTTTAGACATTTTTAAACAGTTGCAATAAGCGTGAAACTCAGCATTACAAGCATTATTTTAAACTACTTGTTTAATTTCTTTAGACATTGTTGCTATATTTGACCTATAAAGTTAAGTAGTATCATGCCAGATCGCGATCGAGTCGAAGCTGAAAGAATTTACATTCAGAGTCCTGAAGAGCCAACTCTACGGCAGATAGGCTGTCGGATCAAAAGAAATCACAGTGTTGTCGCGTACTGGAAAAAACAAGATAATTGGGAAAAAAAAAGACAGAAATACTGGGGCGACATTGAAAAACTCACCTACGCCAAAGCCGTTGACAAGATAAGCGACATTTTAAGTAATGAGGCTGCGGAGTTAGCGCTCGACCACTTGAGGTATTATCAGAAGTTCAGGCGATTTACGGAGATGATATTAGCTCAGAGAATCAAAAAAATCGAAGCTGCCCCCGATCCAAGCGCGGAAATCGCCAAGCTGAGCATGAAGGATCTTAATTACCTCTCTCAAATTGGCGATCGCTGCGTAAAGGGAGAAAGCGCCGCGATCGGACTACACCTACAAATCGATCCGAATTCGGCAGCTAAGAAGATTGAGAGTATGGGTTATGCGATTGTCGATCCTAATGCCGCGCTCGAGGTTGAAAGTACTTCTATTTCTAATGAGGAACCTTTCAGTAGCGATGACTCATCTGTGAAGTGACAAAATTATTATATATAAAAAGGGGAACTAGTAATTCAGAAGATTGAATTTCGATGTGTAGGTCATTAGACAAATTTAGACAAATTTAGACGCAATTTAAACAGACTTAGACGTGTCTATTTCAGTGATAGTCAGCCTTTCAATTTTACTTTTAAATCTAATGTCTAAAAAATTAGACATTTGTCTAGTGCTATATTCTATGTTTCAAAAGATGCGATGGGAGCGATCGAGTTGAAGCTGAAAGAATCTATGTCCAAAGTCCAGAAGTCCCAACACTTAGCAACCCGTATCAAAATTTATGTGTATCGTTTGACTTTAACAGAGAGCCAGCCACTTGCTTAGTCGCTCAAAGTCGATCGCCTGCTTGGAACGGGAGGGACGATCTCCAGTTTTATTATCTTGGATTGAAAATCTGCTCAACTGTCAATTGCCATTCTGGGAAGGTAGGGGAGACAATGCGATCGCTACCACGGAACTGTTGCATTTCATATTCCCCATCTACGCTTCGTGCAAACAGTGAAGGTTGGTTGCTTAGGTGAGCCAATGTAGCGCCGACCACCGATACCAAGGTAATCGATAATCCAATACTCATCAATACCAATGCTCTCGTAGTCAGACATTTTAAGGGCGTAATCATCACGCCAATTGGTCGAAACAACTTCTACCACTAGTTTGACCGATTGACCATGCGGTGGTTACAGATGAGCTGTCCCAACGGGGTTCGTTAGCTAGAGATGGTCGCGCAACAACAGCTACATCAGGTTCATATCCTGTATCATCAGATATTTTGATAATGCATTCTCTGGGAATAAAGAAAGGAACCTGCATCTGGTCAATGGCGTTATTCAACTTTTTCTTGACTTTCCCCGCAATCTCTGAATGCATCCCAAAAGGCTTTGGCATCTCAACAATTACCCCTCGCCTTAGTTCGTAGTGGCTCTCTAAAATCTCTGGATACCAATCAATGAATTCATTAAATGAGATTGGTGTTTTATCAATCACTGCAATCATTGCGATCGCTTCTCCCCTTTTAAGCTAATTATATTTTGCTGCCAAAATATAAACCAAATTTATTTTTCTTGGGTTCTTTGCAATTAATATTCAATTTTTAACTCTCGATTGACTTCGATTAACTACCCCGATTCGTAAACATTCGCTCTTCTATCCCATTCCAAGTTTTCTGTGATACTCGAACTGCTGCTTTTTTGCACTCTATCATTAGCTTATTGGCATAGAAATAATTCTCAAGGTTTTAGTCCCAGCTTTCCCGTGCCGATTATTAAATATTTAATCGATTATTTAGTAAAATCAATGGGGGCAGTACGAGATGAGTTAAAATCCACAAATCTGGCTTGTTGATACCTTAAAAGCTAGTATTGACTCCTACGCAGTTCCTATTTGAAGTAGTGTCGGAACTTTTAAGAGCCAAATCAGCGCTCGGCAATGTCATTTTTGCACTAGTTCAAAGCAGGATTTCAATAAGTTCTTATTCCAAAAACAAAGTCAGAACTTTCACTTTTCAGTTGGCACTTGGTGACAGCTTCCGCGCGCTTTACGCCTACTTATTAAAATTCACAGCAAAGAGTCAATTTTCGCTCGCGACCATTCGTTTTAATCATTATGAAAATGCTCAAATGTGTAAACGTAGAATAGACGGGTTAATTTTTTGAGAAAATAGCCAGTTAAAGCGAATAACACTGCGCCTATCGCAGCTAACCAGAAACTCAAAGGCGGAACCCAAGTTAAATAAGATGAGAACATTTCTGGAGCGAGGGATAATTGTGTTGCTTTGATAGCTGTATAACGAGCATCAATAATAATTCCCCAAGATAAGCAAATAATCGAAACAAGGTAGGCAGCTAGAGAAGCACGATTGATATTCTTCAATGCTTTTTGACAAACATGACAATTTTTAGTATGAGTATTCCAAACATCAAATAACTTTTGTTTATCACGCTCTGGAGTTGGTAGTTGGCGCTCGCAGTTTTCGTCCCAAGGTATTTCTCCACCAGCTCTTTTATCAAACCATTGGCGAAAAGTAATTACCATCTTGTCTTGAGGATTGGGAGTATAAAATAAATTCAGCAATTTATCTATTCCCTTTTTAGCTAAGTTCTTCTCTTGATAATGAAGAAGCACTAAATCTTGATGAACAAATAAGGTAGCTAGCAGATGGCTTATCCACAAAGGAAGTGGTAAAGCAAAAAATGCAAATCCAGCTGGCATTTTTCCCTCTAGGTTCTTGACTAAGATCTGATAAGCGAAAAAACGACACCAGCCAGGTCTAGTAGGACTAGCATAAAGAACAAAAATAGATTTTCCTTCTTTCTCAAAATTAGAAGTTATTTGAACCAGAGAAGGAGGCTGAAAGTCAATAAGTATTTGCTCTGCACCATTAGCAACTGGCACCATTTCAAAAGCAAATCCATCAGTTGTAGAGATTTTTCGAGCTGTTTTTAGATCGTAGTATTTAGCATCTTTATATCTAGAACCAGAAATGCCATGATGGGACACTGGAACGTGAGCTGGATCGCAAGCATTTTCTATAAAAAAATCCCATCCATAAGAGGCATCTTTAAAATTTTTAAATGGGATTAAAACTCTACCAGATGAGTCTTCTAATTCGGGGACGAGGCTTGGTTCTCGTAACTTACTTTCTTTTAGAGCATTGGTACCAGACTCTCCCCATACCCAAAGCAATCCTTGACGCACTTGGGTGGGATAAACAGTAGCGCAGGATCTACTACTAGCACAATGCTTCTTTTCAGTTTCTTTGTCAAATGATTGAGGGATGCTAACGCATTTGCCTTCCGAGTTAAAGCGCCAAGCGTGATAAGCACATAACAAAGTCCCATCAGACTCAATGCGACCTTCAGAAAGAGGAACCAGCCTGTGGGGACAAGCATCTTCAAAGCAGCTCCATTTCCCCTGCAAGTCCCGCCACAAAACAATATCTTTGCCAAGCAACTGCATAGAGTGTGGTCTGAAAGGATCTAAAAACTCTACTACCGCTACAGGATACCATTGCTTCATCCATTGAAATGTTTCTTCTGCGGGTGTTGGATTGATTTCACCAGTAGTTTGCTCAAAAGTCTTATCAATAGTCACGGCTTCCCCTCTGGTTATTTAAGATAGTGCGATTTGGAACTATAAAAAGCTCTTTTAATGTTTCTATTATGCAAGAAAAGTACATTCTTTTTAACAAATTCTCGCTAGCCTCTCCTTTAGTAATTAGCCCAATTATCGCGTGAGAAATTCGCTCGCCTTCGAGCGCAAGCCTATTAGGCCTAAAGCGCGCGGAAGCTGCCATAAGTGCCAAGTGAAAACAAGAAAGTTCTGAATTTGATTTGAGAATGAGAACTTATGACGGTTTCAAGAATTATTTGACACCAAAATCGATCGCCAAACTTACTTTTCCTTGGTTCTTTGCAATTAATATTCAATTTATAACTAGCTCTTTAGAGGTGTTTTTATTTTTATATAGGGAACCTTTTTACAATAACTTATCTGCAGCAGCAATTAACCTAACTGCTATAGAAAGGTTCCCTATATAAAAATGAACTTTTTTTATTTCAGCAACCGTTATAATTACTAGTTAAATCTGCTAGATCCTCCTCCCAAATCACTTGTTTTAGGTTGGGATTTACTGTATACAAAAGTGTTTCAAAATGGTGCAAAAATGCACTAAAAATATTAGCTAGGAAAAATCCCCCATTTGAGTGTAAGCTTCTGTTAGCTTTACTTTTAGTCGATTCTGTCTCGTTAGCAATCGTAAAGTCAACGCAGTGAGCAATAAACTGTGGCGTACTACAGCACCGTTCCCTAGCCTCGTTCCAAATCTTGTCATAGTCGATCGCTGGGAGTTTTACATTCTTCATTGCTCGATCGTCGTCGGTGGGAGCGTAGAGCAATTGGCGAATACTAGGCGCACTTATGTCGTGAGGAGCCATATTGTCGATAACGTGCTGCCAGTTCTCGATTAAATCTTCTGTGCCAAAACCTCTCAACATTTCAGCCTGAGCAGAATTCTTTGGAAATATATCGAACCCTGCAATCACCAAAGTAAGAAAGGTTTTAGCTGCTCTTATTTCTGCGTCGATTCTCCAATGGCTTACTCCAAAAACTTTCTGGCAAAAATTCTTGTGTGTCTTGTACCCTAAGCGTTTATGCACCTTATAGTACTTGAATTTATAGGCTACCATTCCTCGTCTTACATATGCATATTGGTCTCGTTGAAACTGATAGATAAAATACTGAATGTTTTCCTCAAAATCTCCTGAGTTAAGATCGTCCAACTCGTATCCCAATTCGATCTGATCTTTGATACAATTTGGTAATTCTTGAAATCTTTCTTCTTCGAGTTGAGAGAGTAGATCGAGAGGGTTGCTTACCCACTTTTTTTGAGGTGCGTTACTAGTCATAATTTTTGACTCCTTAATTGATTGGTTCGATAGCAAACGCCATGGCATAGTCAGACATCTTTGGTGACTTATTCACCGAGGTGACAAAAAGTGGTAAAATTGCTCGCAAAATAGCTTCCACAGGATCTACTCTGAAAAGCCAGCAAAGAATTGAGAAATAGAACATAAATAAGACGATCGAAGCGTAAAATAGTTTCCATAATGACTTTTTTTCCTGTACTTACGTGAAAAAGCGATCGGGGTAAAGTCCTCGATCGCAATTTTGTTTAACTAGCTAATAGCTCTCTGGTTAATTCGCGGACTAGTTTAATTTCACTTCTAAAGAAAAACTTATTTTCCCCGTCGTCAAAAATTACAGGACAACCATCAGGACTATCAGCATTCCCTACTAGTCCTTGCTTTCCTATATATTTCCCTAATGCGCGATCGCTTACAATCTCTACTCTATCTCCTACTTTTAATCCGTTAAGTTGTGGTGCAGATTCTAGCTTTTTATCTTCAGTACAAATCTCATCTATTCGGGTTTTTTCTTCTTCGGGAAGATAAGTATATGCCCATCGAAAGATGTAAAAATTGTGAGAGCTTTCTGCCCTTAGTTCTTCCAATTCTTTCTTGGTTTGACAGTTAGACAAACGCCACCGATAATAAACAGCTATACATTCTTTTTCTGGGTCTTCTTCAATTACTTTGTCTTCCCAGAATTTGTACTTACTAGGTAATTCGATTTGCCGCAGATTTTTAGCTCTCAATAAATCCGTTTTACCAGTCTCTAAATCCCAAACTTTATAAAAATCTTTCGTAGCACCTTTTTCCAATACTTGGTAGCAACGATTGTTTTTAGAGCGAACGAGCGCATACTTTGGCAACGAAGAATTTAAAATCTCAGCTATTGGTTCAGTTGATTCTGTTTGTCGATCGGTCTTTGGAAGCAAACAACAAAGTTCAAAAGCTTGTCCTGTTAAATACTCTTGTGGGCATTCTGACAAATCTTGTTTTAACTGAGGAGCGCTCGGTTTTGAAAAGTCGATCGCTGTTAACCACCCGATCGTATTGTCGTCTAAATTTTTAACTTTTAGCTCATAGGTATAGGGCAGACGTTGAGCTTTCCTCAAGCTAGTACTAACTCCTGGTAGCCACTGTATTAGCTTATTCTCGATCGCTTCTAGTCTTTGCTTTGAGTTGGAACCAATATAAGTGGCTTGAGTTTGACCTCTGCTAACATTAAAATAATTGGAAATCGCTTCGTTACTGGTTGGCTGCCAACTAAAAAAATCGTTCGATTTGTTTTCTTTGATAGGACGGTCTGTTAATTCCTCAACTTTATCTTCTTGAACCTGATTACCTGGAATTAATCCTAGTATTTGGCTCTTTAAATACTCTAAAGCTTCTCCCGACCAGCTAATCTTGTCTACCGTCGTCTTGAAAGTATCGAGCGCTTTTTCTACTAGTCGCTGCTGACTTACAATCTCTTTTTTTTCTTGTTTTGTACGCTCTAAAGCCGATTTTAAACTAATAATTGTTTTGTCTAGTTCGCTTAGTTTTTGATTAAATACAACTTCCATTTTTTTCTCCTTCAATAAATATCAAAAGCACTTGTGAATTAACACAAGTGCTGTTTTTCAATGTTTAGTGTTCAGTGCTGGGGGGTAATTGTTTCTGGTCAGCCAGTCTGGTAGAATAAATACGCTCGCTATTAGCGCTTATAAATTCTGCTAATTGTTTGATTCTTTTTTCTTCGTTA
>JASJDA010000010.1 GCA_030065755.1 Prochloraceae cyanobacterium
ATGTTAATGAAAGGCACATCGAACTATAAAATGAATCTTCATCCTTTTACTTTACTACAAATTACTATCACTGATGAACAAGGGAATACTGTTTGGAAACCTATGTGGCTGATTGTAATTGGTTCTCGTCGTAATGAGTTAAATCTTGAAGATTGTTATGAGGCTTATCGACAACGTTATGATATGGAACACCTCTTCAGATTTGGAAAGCAAAAGTTATTAATGACTTCTTATTTAACTCCAGAGGTAAAACATGAAGAAAATTGGTTCAAGCTAACACTTTTAGCTTATGTAAACTTATGGGCTGCCAGAAATTTAGCTGTTGTTTTACCCCGAGAATGGGAACAGTATTTAAAGACAAATAAATCAGTAAAAATCACTCCTAGCTTAGTTCAAAGAGATTTTTATCGAATTATCTCACAGATTGGGAAAATCACTAAATCTCCCAAACCCCGAGGTTATTCTTCTGGACGTATCAAAGGATACAAAAAAGCTCCGCGAACTCGCCATCAAGTTATCAAGAAAAGCAAAAAAAGTAAACAAGAAAAGCTAAAAGCTTCTTAGTTTTTCTTAATCAAAACTATTTCTCAGTAATTTTATTGCCTGAGTTAGAGAGATATTGTCTTATTTTTTGTTAGCGTAAAATTAACGCTAACAATTTTTTCTTTTGTCCAAAGTCCAATATTTCTGTGAATTGAAGTTTATTCATTTCCTCTATCTATAATTTGATTCCAAACTACTGGTTTATAAATAATTGGTTGTCGATCGCTCAAAGAGGCAGCTATTAATTCAGGAGAAGAACTAGAATTATCATACACTATCCATCGATCGCATACAGGTAAATACAACTTCGATAAATTTCTACGCCCTCGATCGTAGCGTCTGCGAATAACTTCTTCAGGAATATTATGTCCCCCACTTTCTACTCGTCTGGCTACTCGCTCTATAGCTAGCTCAGGACTTCGCAACCAGAAGTAGATAAGATTAATAGTATAACCCTTTGCTTTACATTTTCTTAAAAAACTAACAAAAGTACGAGCAGCTAGGGTAGTTTCAAAAGCAAAATCAACTCCTGATGAAGAGATAAATTCTAGTCTCTCTAACATCAAACGACCAGCTAAAATAGCTACTGACTCCGGATTGAAAGGAGATAGTCCTGCTGCTATTTCATCAGCATTTATATATTCAAAATTAGCAGAAAAACTGGGTAATAAACGTCGCGCTACAGTTGTTTTTCCCGAACCGTTAGCACCACCAATAACATAAAGATTGGTCAAGACTCTAACTAAAAAAAATATTCTGCGAGAGTATTAAAAAACTCGCAGAGAAAAATAATTGAATTTCGATCGCTCCGCACTTAGACCAGATAAGCTTCCTGGTGAGTTTTAATCGTGCAATCCGATCGAGGATAGGTAACGCATAGAAGAGCGTATCCTTTAGCCATTTGATCTTCATCTAAGAAGCTTTGATCTTCTTGATCGATTTCGCCTTCAATGACTCGACCTACACAACTAGAACAAGCACCTGCACGACAGGAGAAAGGTAGCTCAATACCTTCTTCTTCTGCGGCATCGAAGATATAAGTATCTTCATCAACCTCAATGGTAACGTCGATTTCGGGGGGCTTTTTCTTCTTACCTTTGATTAAGCGAACTTTGTAAGTAGTCATGGGAGTATTATCCTCCATTGTTAGTTTCTAATTAGCTGCAAGTTGCAGCATTGGGGGTACAGCCACTCGCACCGAATGACTTACCACAGCCACAGGTTTGTGTGGCATTGGGGTTGCTAAAAATAAAGCCACTTTGGGTTAAACTATCCGCAAAGTCGATAACAACCCCATCGAGCAAGGTCGCACTTTTTGGATCTACGTAGATACGTACTTTATCTTGCTCGAAGACTAGATCGTCGGGTTTTGGCTGTTTGGCTATTTTGAGGTCGTATTCATAACCGCTACAGCCGCCATTTACCACAGCCACCCGAATACCTTTTTCTGTTGCACTTTCTTCTTTTGCGCTCAAGAAAGTGCGAAGGTGAAATGCTGCTTTTTCTGTTAGTGTGACGCTCATTTTGTTAATTAAACGTTGAGGAGTTTTTTTTCTTCTGTAGTCAAAAGCTCGATCGCCTGTTTTTTCCCTTGTTTTGCTTTTTCAGAACATACGGGACAGTCGGGATCGTGATATGGTCTGCGTTTGGCAAACTCCAAACGATTTAAGTCCATAGTCAGCAATTGACCTAAAAGTGGCTTACCAACTCCAGTTATTAACTTGATCGCTTCTAATGCAGCCAAACAAGCTAAACTTCCTGGTACCGCACCCACAACTCCAAAGCCTCGTTTGTCCCATTCTGGGGGTTTTTCGGGAAATATGCAGGACAAGCAGGGAGTTTCTCCAGGGACGATCGTGGTTAAATAAGCATCCATTCCGTCCATAGCTGCTTCTACCATCGGTTTATCCCACAATACGCAAGCAGCATTGAGGAGATCTCTTTCTGTGAAGCTATAAGCGCAACTTAAAGCAATATCTGCTCTTTGCACTATAGAATCTACGTTTTCTGCAGTTATGTAGTCAGCGATCGCCTCAATTTCTACGTCAGGATTGATTTTGCTGAGGGTTTCTTTAGCTTTAAAGACCCTCGGTTTACCTACCCAGTCGTCGGTCATTAAAATCTGGCGGTTCATGTCGTCGAGGCGCAAATCTCCACCTCGGACTAAAATCAACTTGCCAATTCCAGCGACGGCTAAGTATAGTGCCACAGTTCCCCCCAACCCGCCGACACCACTGACGATCGCAGTTGAGTTTTTGAGATGGCGTTGTCCTGACTCCCCAAAACCAGGGAGCATAATTTGCCGCCGATAGCGTTCTAATTCTTTTGGCGTAAAATCAAATAACTCTAAATGGTTCATTTATTCAGTTTCTATATCTTGGAGTAAAACAACGTTTTTTGGCCTGTCCTGAAACACTTTAAACAACTTAGTATCTAAAGAGGTTTTACTTTGAAATAATTCATAAGCTTCTGCCAAAGCTTCGCCATATTTACTCAATTTTTCCTGTTCGTCGAGTGCGGCAAATGTCTCGTCGATCGCCTCAATTAATAAGGAAAATTTCTTTAAAATATGTAGCCGATTTATATTAACAAATCTTTGGTCGTATTCTAACTCGAAAAACTGAAAATAACCTTCAGCATCAGTAATTTTTTTAAACTCTTCTAAAGTTTTTGTCGAGCTTAAATTTGTCATTTTATTTTTTCTCCCAAGCTTTTAATTGTTGTTTTAATTCTGCTAATTGACAATAAATATCGTAAGTTTTAGCACTTTCTTCTGGCAGTTTTTGATAATCTGTAGGCAGTGCTTCTACTAGGTCGTGAAGATCCATCTTCATTTGACCTGCTTTACTGTTGAGGCGTTTAATTCTCTTTTTCAGCTCTTCAATTGCTTCGGGGGTAGGAGCTTGTTCTGTTACTTGTACCATGGTTAGTAGTTAGTGGTTAGTGGTTAGTGGTTAGTGGTTAGTAGTAACTAATCTAATAACGACGTACTAAGCATCAGCAGCTTCAGGAAAACGTCGAACAGCTTCTATTCCAGATTTAACTAATCTTTCTCCTTGAGCTGCTAATTTGGCCAGAGAAACATAACCAAAACGATGTGCATCTCTCAAACTACGAGCAGTTACCATTAAGCGACCACTCCAAACTAAAGCCCAGCCAAAACCTTCGTGGTTTAAATCGATAACAACTTGACAAAGTTGACCTGTTTCTTTCTCAACTAGCATTGCAATAGTGCGGTAAAAACATAAAATTCTCAGTTGAGTTGCTGGATCTACTTCGCCTTCGAGAGAGATTTTACTTTTCCTTTCTTTACTAACAACAAAGGCAGCTAAAACTAATTCATCTGTCCATTTGCTATAAACGCCAAAAGTGTCGTAAGCGCGCACTTGTCGAGCTAATTCTTGCAAAAAAGTGCTTTCAGCAACAATATCGCTAGGATTTTTAGAGTTAGTAGTTGTTGTGGTCATAGTAATTACTGGTTAGTTATATTTACTCTTCTTCGTCTTCAAAATCAAATTCTTGTTTCGAGTCTTTTTGCAGTGCTTTACGCAACCAAGGTGGAGGATTTCCTTTGAGTGTTTTTACCAAATTTGTGAGAATCTGTTCGATTTCTTCCTCTTCACTTCTCGCCTTAATTGGAGTTACTTTTCTGTTAATTAAACGAGCTGCTGCACTCCCACCGATCGCAGCGACATAGACAATAGTACAGTCAGAAAGTGCCTCTATTTTTGGTACTAATTTATCTTCATTACCATCTTGTTTGAGATTCCCGTTAAACTCTAGGGTATTGACAAAGTTGTACCCTTCGGTAGAGACATCATAAACATCTATTGTTTTTGCCGAACCAAAGTGAGCATTTATATGCACTTTGTCCTGAGTAGTAAATGCAATTTTCATAGCGACATACCTTTAATTTTGTTGAAAACTAGGATTTATTTCCTGAGAAAAATCTAGATAATGACCTGCTTTAGCCAAAGCATTTTGTATTAATCTTTCTCCTTCCCATGCTAAGTTCTCTCTAGATTCAAAGCCAAAATCTTCAGCTTTTTTTATAATGTCGTAAACTACTAAAACTCCACCGCAAAAAACTAATGCCGAGCTTAGTTTTTGATTGGCGATGTTCACAAAAGTTTCAGTGATGTGGCCAGTTCTTTTTTCAATTATTGCCGCAACCGCAGAGTAAAAAGCCGAAATTCGCAAGCGAGTACTCGGATTTATGTCGCTGCTTTTTCCACTTTCTGAAGACGGAACAATAAAAGATTCTAAGGTAACTTCTTGGGGATGATAGTTAGGCTCTTGAAGACGAATTTGATTAAGAAATTCCTGTAAAAACATACTAGAAAACTCCTGTTTTTCTGGTGTTTTAAATGTCGTTACTTAACTGGTTAGGTTCTCTAAAATTTCAATATTTCGATTAAATTAATGAACCCCTGATTCTTCTCGATCGAGGAAAATATTGCCTACCTCAAACAGAAATTCCATTGCACCGCGATAGCCTACTGAACGTCGCTGACCGTTACCCAGGCGATCGAAAATGGGATAACCCATAGGATAGAAAGGAATTCCTAATTTCTGTGCAATTGGTTTGCCGTGAGAATTAGTAATTAATAAGTCCGATCCCACAGCCATCTCTTCAAAATCCCCCAGATCGCCGATCGTCACGCTATCTACGGGAAGTTTCTCTAGAAGAGGTGATTTAGTCGTAGTCACCGCAGCTTGAATTTGCGCCCCCATTTCGTGCAATAACCAACTAGTTTGGTAAAGTAAATCTGGTTCTAGAGCTAAGGATACCCGCTTGCGACCAAAATAGAAATGGGTATCGAGCATAGCATCTTGCAATTGGCGACGCTGACGAGAATATTTTTGAGGTACTACAGCCGAAGAATTGACAAAGTGGCGATCGCAGTGCTGACTGGCAAGTTGAGACAGTCGCCAGATAAATTGATCTACCGTCGCTAAACTAGACAAGCGAGGAAATACCTCGTAATTAGTGCCGAACTTTTCCTTTAAAATTTCAGCAGCACCCCGCACGCTTTCCCCGATCGCCAGGGTATATTTAGAGTCGCATAACCTGCGCAAATCTTCTAAAGTAGTACCGCCACAAGCAGTAGCATTATATTCGTCTTCTAAATGTCCGTCTAAAGAGTCGGAAATATCTGGCACTACTAAAGGATAAAAGCCAAAAGCCTCGACAATGTCTTTAATTTCGTCTATATCGCCAGGAGAAAGCAGACAACTCCCTAAAATAGTCACTATTGGTCTAGTAATTACCGAAGCTATATTATCTTTCGCTCGATCGCCCTCCTGGCTGGGGGGATAGTCAGTAGCTACAATTTGCTCTAAAGCAGCCGCAAAACCATCTTGCATCGATCCCTTATAATCTGGAGTAGAAACGAAGACGATCGGCAGATAATCTAACTCTGGGTGACGCTGGCGAAACACTCTGAGGATACCTTCCATATCCTCTCCCCTAGTTTCGGTCAAAGCTGTGGTGAAAAGACCGATTATTTCTGGTTTTGCTTTTTCAACTAGAGTCAAAATTGCTTGTTCGATATTATCTTCACCGCCTAATATAGTACTCACTTCATTCATTGCTGTGGTCGCTAAGGGGATCGCCTCGCGGAAGTGACGCACCAAAAGAACTTTGGCAAAAGCAGTACAGCCTTGGGAACCGTGAAATAACGGGATCGTACCTTTCAAACCCAAAAAGGCTAAAGATGCACCAAAAGGCTGACTCGTTTTGAGGGGGTTAATGGCGACAGATTTTTTCGGAATAGTTACGGTTGTCATAGTTGTTTGCTATTTGCTGTTGGCTGTTGGCTGTTGGCTGTTTGCTATTCTCCCCCTCTCCCCCTCTCCCCCTCTCCCACTCTCCCAAACTACTAATTAGCTTCCTTAGAAAGAAGACTTTCCTCCTGCTGTTGCCAAATTTCCCAGGGTGCGGGTTGGCGAACTTGTTCCCAAATGGGGCTGTAGATAGCTTCTTCTAGTTCTTTAGCCATCTCTACTAGCCCTGAGTATCCGGCATAGGGGTGATGGCGTTCTTGGTTAATATCTAAGAAGGGAATTCTAGCTTTAAGCGCTGTATACTGATTGCGTCCTCCAGCTACGAGCAAATCTGCTTTAGTTTTCTCTACTACCTTCAATATCTCTGTTGCGCCACCTTTTTCTAAAGCGATCCCGTCCTTACCCAGTAACTCTTTGATGCGTGCTTTATCTTCTTCGGTACTCTTTCTCGTACTGGTAGCGACAACTTCTATACCTAAATCTTGAGCCGCCGAAATTATCGACCAACTCTTAACACCACCTGTATAAAGTACCATCCGCTTGCCTTTGAGTCTCTTTCTGTAAGGGTCTAAAGCTAAATCGAGGACCGCATTTTCTTCGGCAATTAGCTTTTCTACCCTCTCTTGCAAGTCTGGATCGCCCAATTTAGCAGCAATATTGCGCAAACAGCGATTCATGTCGGCGATCCCGTAAAATGATTCTTCTATATAAGGGGTGCCGTGTTTCTCCTCCAACTTCCGCGCCACGTTAATTAAAGCTTTGGAACATATAACCACGTTTAGTTTGGCACGGTGAGCGTAGCAGATTTCTTCGTAGCGAGCATCACCCGTCATTTTAGACAGTACCCGAATGCCCAATTTCTCAAACAAGGGCAAAACGTTCCACATTTCCCCTGCAACGTTGTATTCTCCGATCAGATTAATATCGTAAGGAGTAGTATATTCTGGTTCTGCAGTGCCTATTACGTGTTCGAGTAAGGCTTCCCCTGCTAATCTGTTGCCCAGGTTTTTACTGCCGACAAAACCAGCAGAATGTACTGGAATCACGGGTTTATTAAATTTCTTTGCTGCAGCTTTACAAACTGCATCTAAATCGTCTCCAATTAGAGCGGTAACGCAAGTAGAATAGACAAAAACGGCGGCAGGTTGATATTTTTTAATAACTTGGGAGATAGCCTTATATAGTTTCTTCTCGCCTCCGAAAATGATATCATTTTCGCTTAAGTCGGTAGTAAATCCCGTTTTGTAGAGAGTGGAGCCAGAAGAAAGACTGCCGCGACTGCCCCAAGAATTGCCAGAACAAGCGATCGGCCCGTGGACTAAGTGAGCCGCATCGGTAATTGGCACTAAAGTAATAGAGGCACCGTCAAAGGCACAACCACCTTGAGCCGCTCCTGGTTTCGCTTGTTGTTTGCAGCCTTGTTTTTTCTCTTTTTTGCCTTTTTTGTGGTTGTGTTCGCAACCTGGTTCGTCGAGCAGTTTGGCAATTTTATTTTTATTAAGTGTCATAGTATTTTTCTGAATCCCGCGATCGTTAATAACAGCTAGCAAATATACTTAGTTACGTCCTCGCCACAAACATCGGTAAGGTAGCTCAAAGCTTTAAAGCGCAAACCCATAAACTGTTCGTATAGAGGGTTTAACTTGCACAAAGGTGGAATATGAAATAATTTTTTGCCAAAAAAAGTGACATCGCGCTCGAAAGGACAATTGCAAGAAATAACACTG
Organism: Prochloraceae cyanobacterium; assembly: GCA_030065755.1. Taxonomy (GTDB): domain Bacteria; phylum Cyanobacteriota; class Cyanobacteriia; order Cyanobacteriales; family JASJDA01; genus JASJDA01. The sequence continues at coordinate 8,058 of JASJDA010000010.1, forward strand.
CAAATAAGATGAGCCATTTGGGGATTTTCGATTTCGATATTATTCACCCAATGGCGTAACGGATATAGTAAAAGGTCGAAAATAGAATTTTTTTTGTAGCGATCGCTTGTAACAGTCATAAAAACGCCTCCGTTTATTAAGAGGAATGGGGAAAACAAGGTAGAAAAACTTTCTCCTTGTTCCCTTATTCCTTTATTCCTTTTAACGAACTAAGTCGTAGGAAATATCGGTCTTAGATGGGATGATGGTGTTACGATCTAACTCATCGAGAACGGAATTAACAATCCAGTTGAGTAGATTGATAGCGCCGTTGTAACCGATAGTGGAATAGCGGTGTAAGTGATGGCGATCGAATAGAGGATAGCCAATGCGGATCAGAGGAGTTTTAGTATCGCGCCAGAGGTATTTACCGTAGGAGTTACCGATTAGGAAGTCTACGGGTTCGGTGAATAGCAAGGAGCGCAAGTGCCACAAGTCTTTACCACCCCAAACAGTAGCTTGTTGTCCGTAGGGGCTAGATTCTAGCAGTGCTTTAGCTTCTGCTTCAAACTCTTTGGTGCTATTAGTTACGAGAACGTGAACGGGTTCAATACCTAGTTCGAGCATGAATTGCAACATACCCATCACTAAGTCGGGATCGCCGTAAATAGCAGCTTTTTTACCGTGAACCCATGCTTGAGAATCAGTCATCGCATCAACTGCGCGACCTCTTTCGAGTTCTAATTCTGCAGGAATTGGGTTACCAGTAGCTTCAGATAGAGCCATTAAGAACTCGTCAGTTGCTTTGATACCCCAAGGACGGAAAGCTGCAGTTTTTTGTCCCCATTCTTTCTCAATATATTGGAGAGTTTTAGGAGTAGTATAAGTTTGGAGAGCAAAAGTAGCTTCAGCATTAATAGAATCTGCTGCTTCTGCTAGAGGAGTGCCGCCGTGATACATTTTGTACTCGCCGGTGTTAGCAGAATCGAGATTGTGTTCGTTATCAGCTAAAACAGTTGCATTTACACCCATTGCACCAATTAAGTGCTTGAGTTCGCGCAAGTTGCCGCTATAAGTTTCAAAGCCAGGGATGAAGTTGATTTTACCGTTAGTGGTTTCTTTCTTCTGGTCTTTAGTCAAGTTAGAAAGAATCCCTTTCATCATGTTGTCGTATCCAGTGATGTGAGATCCGACAAAACTAGGAGTATGAGCGAAAGGAACGGGGAAATCTTTAGGAACAGCGCCTTCGTTTTTAGCGTTTCCAATAAACGCACCCAAGTCATCTCCAATTACTTCTGCCATACAAGTAGTGCAGACAGCAATCATTTTGGGTTTGTAGAGGGTGTAGCTGTTAGCTAACCCGTCGATCATGTTTTTCAGTCCGCCGAAGACCGCAGCATCTTCAGTCATGGAGCTAGAAGCCGCGTTAAAAGGCTCTTTAAAGTGGCGAGAGAAGTGGGTGCGGAAATAAGCTACGCAACCTTGAGAACCTTGTACGAAGGGAAGAGTTTCTTCAAAACCAACAGCCGCTAAAATAGCACCTAAAGGCTGACAAGCTTTAGCAGGGTTGATAACTGAATGTTCGCGAGCGAAGTTCTTTTCGCGGTATTCCCAAGTTTTAGTCCATTCCGCATATTTGGCTACTTCTTCAGGAGGAGCCATTCCCTCGCATTTTTGTTTTCTTTCAAAAAGTTCTTGATATTCTGGTTGGTGAAATAACTCTACGTGGTCTTTAATATTATTAGGATCTTGAGCCATTAGATAACTCCTGTCGTGGTGATTCTCGTTGTGACTAAATTAATGATGGCGATCTCGAAGAGATCCACGCCGTTGGGATTAGGGATGAGAAGAAAACGATCCCCTTATCCCCTCCGGTCAGCATTCTCTTGCGTCTTACGCCGACGCGGGGTCTGACCGTTCCCGTGTTTTACTTCTTCCAGGGAGCTTTAATTAAATCCCAGGTGGGGCTATTTAGTGCTAAATCCATGTCGCGAGCGAAGATAGCAAAACCGTCATAGCCGTGATAAGGGCCGGAATAATCCCAGGAGTGCATTTGGCGGAAAGGTAATCCCATTTTCTGGAATACATATTTCTCTTTAATACCAGCAGCAACTAAATCTGGTTCTAAAGCTTCGGCGAATTTCTCGAATTCGTAGCCAGTTACGTCATCGTAAATAACGGTGCTGTCTTTAACGTAGTTAGTAGTACGTTTGTAGTCGTCACCGTGAGCGAATTCGTAACCAGTAGCAACGATTTCCATGCCTAAATCTTTGAAAGCAGGAACGACGTGGCGAGGACGAAGTCCGCCAACCATCATCATCACTTTTTTGCCTTCTAAACGAGGACGATATTTAGCAACAATTTCGTTAGCAGTAGGTTCGTATTTAGCAATAACTTCCTCTGCTTTTTCTTGAATAGTTTCGTCGAATTGTGCTGCGATCGCTCTTAAAGATTCAGCAATTTTAGTGGGGCCGAAGAAATTGTATTCTAACCAGGGAATACCGTATTTTTCTTCCATGTAACGGCTGATATAGTTCATGGAACGATAGCAGTGAATTAGATTTAGCTTAACGTTAGGAGTAAGCTTCATCTCTTCTAAAGTACCGTCACCAGACCATTGAGCCACAACTCTCAAGCCGATTTCTTCAAGTAAAATTCTTGAAGACCAAGCATCACCACCGATATTGTAGTCACCGATGATAGCTACGTCATAAGGAGTGGAATCAAAATCAGACTCTTGACCGTCTTGTGGTTTGAAAACCCAGTCGCGAATAGTATCGTTAGCGATGTGGTGTCCCAAAGATTGAGAAACGCCTCTAAAGCCTTCACAACGAACGGGAACTACAGTTTTACCAATATCTTTAGATTTTTCTCTGGCAACAGCTTCAATATCATCCCCAATTAGACCAATAGGACATTCAGACTCAATGGTCATCCCGTTGTTGAGGGGGAATAGTTCGTCTAATTCGTCGATGATTTTTTTGAGTTTTTTGTCGCCACCGAAAACGATATCTCTTTCTTGGAAGTCGGAAGTGAACTGCATGGTACCGAAGGTATCAACTCCAGTGGTACCGATGTAGTAGTTACGACGACCAGACCAGGAGTAGTAACCGCAACCAACGGGTCCGTGGGAGATGTGGATCATATCTTTGATCGGACCCCAAACAACCCCTTTAGCACCTGCGTAAGCACAACCGCGAGCGGTCATTACACCAGGAAGAGATTTTTTATTGGATTTTACGCCGCAATCGGATTTACCTTCTTCGTATACTCCGAGGTGCTTTTCGCGTTTCTTGCGAGCTTTCTCTGGATAAGTGTCCAGAACCTCCTTGATCAGTTGCTTCCTTTCTTCTACAGTAGACATAAGCGATCCCTTATGATTTTTAGATTTTAGAGTATAGAAATCCCTAGTTGTCGGATCGGACGACAACTGAAGATTACGAGCGGATCTAGCAGATGGGGAGGGGAAAAGATCGGTTATCAGTTATTGGCAGTAACAGTTAACTCTACTTTTCTCCCCAATTTTTTTCTAAGCTTTAGCAGCAGCAGCTTTGTCAGCTTCGAGAACTTTTTGGTATTCTTCTTCGCCGCCAAGTAGACCGAACTCGATCAACAAGTCTTCTAGTTCGTCCATGCTGATTGGAGTTGGGATAACCAAGTTTTTGTTTTCGAGGATTTTCTTACCTAGTGCGCGGTACTCGTTAGCTTGATTGTGATCTGGAGAGTATTCGATCACAGTTTGACGACGCAATTCAGCGTGCTGAACTTGGTTGTCGCGAGGAACGAAGTGGATCATTTGAGTTCCAAGTCTGTCAGCCAAAGCTTCGATTAGTTCGATTTCACGATCGACTTTACGGCTGTTACAAATCAAACCACCTAAGCGTACGCCACCGGAGTGAGCGTATTTGAGAATACCGCGAGCAATGTTGTTAGCAGCGTACATTGCCATCATTTCACCGGAAGTTACGATGTAGATTTCTTGTGCTTTACCTTCGCGAATAGGCATAGCAAAACCACCGCAAACAACGTCACCTAGTACGTCGTAAGATACGAAATCTAGATCTTCGTAAGCGCCTTCTTCTTCTAGGAAGTTAATCGCTGTGATAATACCGCGACCTGCGCAACCTACACCTGGTTCTGGACCGCCAGACTCAACACATTTAACGTCGCGATATCCAGTTAGCAACACTTCTTCTAGTTCGAGGTCTTCTACTGCACCTCTTTCTGCTGCTAAGTGAAGAATGGTGGTTTGAGCTTTACAGTGAAGCATTAGACGGGTAGAGTCAGCTTTAGGGTCGCAACCAACGATCATGACCCGTTGACCTAACTCTGCTAAAGCGGCAATAGTGTTTTGAGAAGTAGTAGATTTACCGATACCGCCTTTACCATAAAATGCTATTTGTCGCATGGTTAATTTGTCCTTTACGATTTATATGTTGTGTGAATGTTTTGGTTTCTTTTGATTTCAGACACCCTAACTTTTTTTTGGGGGAAGGATAGGGATTTGGGTATCTTGCGACACTTTAATCCCTACCAAAGTTGTCTAAAATCTGGAGAAAGAACAGTGCTACTGGAGGAAATAACCCTGCGGCACTTACTCTTGCAGGTGAATAGAATTTGATAAATGGACTTCAGATATTGGTTGGCACAGATAGAGGGCAATCTAGTTCAGGTGATGGTTAGAAATTCTTAGTAAATTAACCTTTAAATATCCGCATCATCAACCTATCTTTCATCCGAGGGAAAAGCTACAACCACTGGTGGGCCTCGCTTTCCACAATTCCATGCCATTAAGGTTAACATATTTTAGAACGTCGATTGTGGTTAGGAGCTAATTTCAATGGTATTGCTTAATTTTTATAGGAAAAAATACTTTACCAAGAGAAAAAGTCTGAAAATAATTAGCTTTTGACATACATTTGAAGGATGATATGTTATTTGTATTGGCAGACTTTTTCTTAAAAATAAGGAGTCGAACTATCCCAAACAAATACGAATAACTTTTATGGATTTATCTGTTAGCAACTCGTACGTTTTTAACTCAAGTAATTATTAGAACTACCCCTTATTTTTTGAAGAATAATTACATTATCGAACTTCTTCTACTACTAAGCTGGGGGATACCCGCTCTTGTAACCTAGCTTCAATGGCAACTTTGAGGGTTTGGGTGGAAGAAGCGCAGCCACTGCAAGCTCCTTTTAAGATAACTTGGACTCGATCGCCATCTACGTCGTAGAGTTCGATGTCCCCCCCATCCTCCGCCAAAACTGGTTTTACTTCTTCTTCTAATACCCTTTCAATTAGAGTGATTTTTTGCAAATTAGTGAGTGATTTTGCAGGCTGGGAGCTGCTGGGTAACTGGACATTATCAATTTCGACTGCCACCTCCACTGTCGTCGCCTTTTCTTGGTTAACTTCGGCAAGGATATCGTCGATATCTGCCAAGCAGGAACTGCAGCCACCTCCTGCTTTAATGTAGTTAGTAACTTGTTCGCTACTGGTGAGGTTATTCTCCCGAATAATCCTTTTGATTTTTGTATCGCTGACTGCAAAACAGCGACATACAATTTTTCCTTCATCTTCTTCACAATTGTTTACAGGTATTCCTTTGTAGTTGAAAATTGCTGCTTCTAATGCTTCTGCCCCCATTACGGAACAGTGCATTTTTTCTTCTGGCAATCCTCCTAAAAACTCGGCTATATCGCGGTTAGTTATCCGCAGGGCTTCGTCTACCTTTTTGCCTTTGAGCAATTCTGTCAAAGCTGAAGAAGAGGCGATCGCGCTGGCACAACCAAAGGTTTGAAATCTAGCATCCATTATGGTTTGAGTTGCTTCCTCAATTTTTAAGTGCAACCTCAGAGCATCACCACAAGCGATACTACCTACTTCCCCAGTGACGATTTTCTCTCCTTCCTCTTTTTCGGTAATCGTCCCCTGATTTCGCGGATTGTAGAAGAATTCCATTACTGTATCTGTATATTCCCACATGGCTGCCCCCAAGTCAAAAGTAAATTAGTCAAAATTACGGAGAAAAAAGTCAGGTTTTTTACTTAGCTAGTACCGCTTGTTCTTGTTCTTGCAACCATTCTGCCTCGTCGCTATTGAAAGGAGACAGCGCGCGCAAGCGATCGATAATGCCAGGAAGTACTTCTAAGACGCGATCGATCTCTGTCGAAGTAGTGTAACGAGAAAGACTAAACCGAATGGAACCGTGCAGTACGCTGTAGGGCAGTCCCATTGCTCCTAATACGTGGGATGGTTCTAAAGATCCCGAAGTACAAGCCGAACCAGAAGAAGCGCAAATACCTTGACGATCTAAGTAAAGAAGAATCGCTTCTCCTTCAATGTATTTAAAGCCGATATTGCTAGTGTTCGGCAATCTTTGAGTAGGATGTCCGTTAACAACAGTATGGGGAATAGTAGATAGTATGCCTTCCTCGAGTCGATCGCGAAGTTTTCTTTCTTGGTCTATATTGGGTAAGTGCTGGCACGCTAGTTCTGCCGCTTTACCCAAAGCTACGATCCCAGGTACATTTTCCGTCCCACCTCTGCGACCTCTTTCCTGGTGTCCGCCAACTAAGAAGGGGCGGAATTTAGTGCCTCGACGCACGTACAATGCTCCAATTCCTTTGGGACCGTGGATTTTGTGACCGGATAATGCCAATAGATCCACAGTGCTATTCTTCATATTCAAGGGTATTTTACCCACCGCTTGAACTGCATCGACGTGAAAGATAGCACCGTATTCTTTAACCATCTGCCCAATTTGTTCTACTGGGAAAACTACACCCGTTTCATTATTTGCATACATCAATGAAACTAAGGCAGTGTTTCCAGTCAGAGAGGCTTGTAGTTCGTCGAGATCTAGCTGTCCCTGGCTATTTACTGAGAGATAGGTAACAGTGTAACCCTGTTTTTCCAGTTGCTTAAACGGGTTCAGCACCGCAGGATGCTCTACTTGAGTAGTAATTAGGTGCCGCTTGTTTGGTTGCGCTAGCAAGGCGGCTTTAATAGCTGCATTGTCTCCTTCAGTGCCACAACTGGTAAAAACAATTTCCGAATCATTTGCTCCTAGTAAAGATGCTACTTGTTCTCTTGCCGTTTTGACAGCTTTACTCACCTGACCGCCAAACTTGTGCATGCTGGATGGATTGCCGTAGTAAGTAGTCAAATAAGGTAACATTGTCGCCACGACTTCTTCATCTATTCGGGTTGTGGCATTGTTGTCAAGATATATGCAGTCTCTCATCACTCTCAACTCTTAATCCTATATAATCTCTATCTCGATCGATAAATGTTTACGAAAAAGCGTTAGCTTTAGTTTCCATTCCTATTGAGGAAGTGTCTAAAAGTGGCTTCAATTTTGAAGCGTAAAGGTCAAACCAACGCTCCCAATACTTTGCTTGTTTTTTAGTTCTAAGGGTCTCGACGAGACTGTTATAGGTATTAAACCAAGACTCCCAATAATCTGCTTTGCTTTCTTGAGTTCTAAGCTTTTCGATAAGACTGTTATAGGTAGTAAACCAGGATTCCCAATAATCTGCTTTGCTTTCTTTAGTTCTAAACTTTCCGATAAGGCTGTTATAAGTAATAAACCAGGAGTCCCAATAATCATCGCCTTTGCTTTCTTGAGTCGGGACGATCGTAGTTGTTTGGGCTGTGAGATTCGAGCTAGAAACGCATCCATAATTTGTAGGACAGCCTGCGATACATAGAGCAATTCCGTAGTAACCGACGCAATCGTTGCACAGGTTAGGATTGATTTTTAGAATGCCGTTTACTATTTGAATAGCATTGGTAGGACATTGAGAACGACATCGATCGCAATTTATGCATTCAGTGGTCATTGTATAGCTCATAATTCTACTCCTTGGGTTTATTTACTCATTCTTTCCTTTCTCTTATTCGATCGTTACTTTGCTTGTTATTTTGTAACGTATTTTTCGTAGAAATCTAGAGCCACCGTATCGATCGACTCGTAAGCCTCAACAGTTTCTATTCCTCGTGCGTTTAACTTTTCTTGAGGACAGCTACCAATCTTAGAGACTAAAACTGCTTTGCAATCAGAAATCGCTTCAATAATTTGGTCTAAGGTGGCTTCTTCTCCATATCCGCCTTGACAGTAGTGGTCTATTTTGCGGTGTCCGATAAACTTCGCTTCTCTACCGTCAACTTCGTAGATTTGGAATTCTTTGGCGTGACCGAAGTGCTGGTTGATTACTCCCCCGCCTTTAGTAGCTACAGCTACGAGAATTTTTGGTGCATTATTTACTTGTTTTCGAGCAGCTTTTTCTTCTTTAGCTTTTTGTAGTGCAGCTTTGAACTTCTCAATACCAGCGTGAACTTCTTTGCGTTTTTCTGCATCGTACTCTGGGGTCATTTGGGCGAATTTATCTTTAGTAAATTCCAGAGAACGATCTTCTCCTAAGAGTCCCACTGCATCAGCGCGACATTGACGGCAGTGGCGCATCATTTTCATATTGCCAGAACAACCATCTTGCAAGGCTTTTAACTCTTTAGGAGTGGGACCTCTTTGTCCAGTCAAACCAAAGTGAGTTCCGTGTTCGGGAGCGGAAATTAGGGGCATAATATTGTGGAGAAATGCACCTTTGGATCTAATGACTTCGTTAACTTCTTTTAAGTGCTGGTCGTTAATTCCAGGAATCATCACCGAATTCACTTTGCACAGAATATCTGCTTCTTTGAGTGCCTGTAAACCTTCCATTTGGCGCTCGTGCAGAATTTTAACCCCTTCAATACCTTTATAGCGCTTGCGGTTGTAGCGAACCCAGGGATAGATTTTTTCTCCCACTTTCGGGTCTACCATGTTGATGGTAATAGTAACGTGATCGATATTGAGTTGTTTGATGCGATCGACGTATTCTGGGAGCATTAACCCATTAGTAGACAAACACAGTTTAATATCTGGAGCTTTGTCAGCAATTAATTCAAAAGTGCGAAAAGTTTGTTCTGGGTTAGCTAGGGGATCCCCAGGACCCGCAATGCCTAAAACAGTTAATTGGGGTATTTTTCCAGCAATTACAAGTGCTTTGTGCGCTGCTTCTTCTGGAGTCAGTAATTCGCTAACAACTCCAGGACGGCTTTCATTGGCACAGTCAAACTTGCGATTGCAATAGTTGCATTGAATGTTGCAAGCAGGAGCCACAGCAACGTGCATTCTGGCATAATGGTGATGTGCTTCCTCACTGTAACAGGGGTGATTAGCAATTCTCTGTCTGAGTTTTTCGTCTTGGATTTGTGTTTTTGTAGAACCACAGCCAGAAGATGCACAACCACCAGATATTTTTTCGATGGGGGTTACATCTGTTGTAGTGACAGTATCGTTAGTTTGCAACATTGAATGAATTCCGTGAAATAATTTAATATAAATTGGACTTTAGTGAATGATGGTTAAAGTTAAAGCGTGAAGTGGAAATTTAAAAACAAGTTGCCTACCTTATTTTCCCAACACCAAAAAAGATACATCGCTTCACTTTACCTTCCCGTTATAAACACTTATATCATTGGCTATATGGTGAGTGAATTGAGTTGCACTCAGTTAGATTTATTAGATTGATTAAAGTTGTACTCAAAATCTCAAACCCCCACGTGGCGGGAAAAAATTTTTTTTTGGAGGATGGGGTTCTAGTATTTTTTAGGTAGGGCTCTAGTATTTTTTCTCAGGGGGTCTGGTATTTAAGTACTCAGATCTAAATCACATCAGAATCACATCAGAGTCAATATTCTCAGTGATTTTGGACGGTTGGGATTGGGAAAAAAGACTGGGGTAGGTAGGTTTGTCCCCCAGTACCGTCACGGAATTCAAATTCTGTAGCTAATTTAACATTTTTTTGGGGGAGTATTTGCTAAATCAGAAAAGATAGTTGTTTGACTTAATAGTAAAACAAGCTAAAAAGCTCGGCTTATATAGGATTGAGTCTGACAAAATCCCCCTCAATCTTAAGTACAAAATTTATCTGAGACCAAAAACAACCCCATCTATTTAAATCTCTAGCTAATTTACCTTGAAAGACGAGTACAAAAAGACAAGCCCCCTGTCCCATTAATACCCAAACCCTTCCAGAAAAATACCAGCCCCCCTACCCTAAAAAATTTTTTGAGTTTTTCTATATCCTGCTATATCTAGATTTGGGGGTTTGAGTACAAAAGTAAGAAAAAATAATAAATATAATAGGGAATGGGGAATAGGGAATGGGGAATGGGGAATGGGGAATGGGGAATAGGGAATGGGGAATAGGGACTGGGGAATAGGGAACAGGGAACAGGGAACACTCTATTGTTTTTCTAGCTTCTTTAACAATCTAAAAAATGTGCTTAGCTAACTTAATCTGAATAAAACCATTGTTAGCCTAGAGGTACAAGAGTAAAAAATCACGCTCTCGATCGACTCAACAACCTTGTCAAAGTAAAAGATCGAGCTGTCAGTAAGTGAGAATGGCATACTGTAAGAGGAGCAAAATATGACTCACAAAAACTCTCCACTCAATTGTACGAGTGCCGAGTTCGAGAAAGCAGCGATCGCGCGATTCTGCTCTCTGATAACCTCCATTCCTAGAAATTGTAAAGTGTTTCGAGAACCTTGGGGCTGTTCTACTGTGTTGTGCGTTGATTGTGCAGCTTGTCCGGAATTGCTCGGAAAGATTAGAGAACAAGCCCATCTATTACTAATATCAGCTCAGGACTTAGGATTGGCAAACTCAGTAATTTTTAAAATTGGTAATCAGGTCAAAGGATGGAGTAATATAAAGAATTACAGTTAAACTGTCACTATTTTGGCACCCTAACAACTCAAATAAATTCTTTTTGTTGTTAATATGATACATCGATGCCAAAAATCTAGGTAATTTGAAGAACTGGTAGATTGGCATGACGATCCAAACAAAACCGACCCAACAAGTCAAAACTTTTGGTGATTGGGCAAATTTGGCGATAGCCAAACACTATAAAAAAATAATCAAAACCGAAAGTGGAGTAATTCAAGACAAAGATCCAGAAGAATTACACCAAATGCGAGTGGGGATGAGACGTTTGCGATCGGCAATTGCTGGGTTTGCTCCCGCACTCGACCTACCAGAAACAGTAAGCGATAAGAATATTGGGAAAATAGCCAGAATTCTAGGAAAACTAAGAGATTTAGACGTTCTTCAACAGACTTTGACCGATCCAGAAGGGCTTTTCCTATTAAAAGAAGAGCAAAAAAGCTCTGTCAAAATCTTAAAAGAATTGAGAAAAAAACGCCGAGAGGCACTTGATGAAGTCAGAAAAACTCTGAAAAGGAATTGCTATCAGAATTTTAAAAAAGATTTAAAAGACTGGTTAGAAAAACCTCAGTACCAAAAAATCGGGAAAATCTCGATTTACGAAGTTTTACCCGATCTATTATTGCCTGAAGTAAGTAAATTGTTAATTCATCCTGGTTGGCTAGTAGGAGTAACAATAGAAGAAGAGAAAATTAATATTCCAGAAGAACTCGATCGAGAACAAGTACGAGAGTTATTAGAAACTGAAGAAAAAAATTTACACAGTTTGCGCAAACAAGCCAAGCGATCGCGCTACAATATGGAACTATTTACCCAGTTTTATGGGGATAGTTATGAAAAATTTCTCAAACAGATAAAACAAATTCAGGAAGTATTAGGAGAAATACAAGATTGTGTCGTATTAGCCAACTTCGCGAGCAAAATTTTTGGCAGCGCAGATATTAACAAGGAAATTCCAACTTTAGCCGCACAATTGGCAACAAAACGTTACCAGAAATGGTCGGAATGGATAGTTCTACAACGACAATTTCTCGATCGACAGACCAAACAAGATTTAAGACTAGTTTTACAGCAACCTAATAGTGATATTATTTTGACATACTAATTCAATCAGTTAACAGTTAACAGTTAACAGTTATCACGGTTTCGGATTTTAGATTTAAACCACTACCTAGACTGCAACTATAGAGTTGGGGGACTTTTTATCCCACTCACAACTGATAACTGGTAACTGGCAACTGATAACTGTTAAAGTAGTGTTTTTTTTTCTTCTTCGTACTCTGGAAGCATAGATTTTTCTCACAAATGAATCCGCAAATTTCCACTATTGATTTACTTCAACTAGCCTCTGGCGATCGCCTTTCAATTCAAGTATATAAATTTATTGGTGCCAAACCAGGTAAAAAAGCCTATATACAAGCTAATCTTCACGGTTGTGAAATTGTCGGAAATGCAGTTATTTATCAGTTAATTGAATTTTTACTTAATCTAGATACCAGTCAAATTAAAGGAGAAATCTGGTTAGTTCCTGTCTGCAATCCATTGAGTGCCAATCAGAGAGATCATTTTTTTTCCACTGGAAGATTTAACAGTTATGACGGTAAAGATTGGAATCGAATTTTTTGGGATTATGAAAAAGAATGCGATCGGTTAGAATCTTTTGCAAAATCTCAGATAGACATGCCTCAATTAACAATAAGAAAAAACTTTTTGCAACAAATAAAACAAGCTCTAAAACAACAATTAAAACAAATAGAAAGTCAGACTAGCTTACCTTATTATTTTCATTATCGATATCAATTACAATCTCTATGCTTAGATGCTAATTATGTCCTCGACATTCACAGTTCCAGCAATCAAGGAATAGACTATATATACTGTTTTAAAACCAGAGAAGATAGCGCTAAATATTTTTTGCTCGACCGAGGAATTCTCATGAGCGAATACGATGGAGATGCTTTCGACGAAGCATTTATGAAATCTTGGCTAGCTTTAGAAAGAAAATTAGCAGAGTTAGGCAAAGAAATTAAATTCGACATCGAATCTTGGACGATAGAATTGGGATCTGGCATGGAAATGAAACCAGAATCGGTCAAAACAGGAGTTAAAGGGATTAAAAACTATTTAATAGCCAAAGAAATGCTAGAAATTCCCGATTATTCCCCGATCGAGTCTCAAATCAAACTAGTAGCAAAACATCAGATTGCTAAATATTACGCTCCGGCAGGAGGAATGATTCAAGAAAGAGCTTGTTTGGGAAGTATAGTAAAGTCAGGGGATAGACTATATCAAATTCTCAGTTTTAACAAAAGAGGAGAACTACCAACTGTCAAAGAGATTAGCGCCGAAAAAGATGGATTAGTATTCGACGTATCGACCAACCAGGCTGTGAATCAAGGAGAATACGTAATATCCACGATCGATGATGAATGACGTAAAAAATAACCAACAACCAACAACTAATAACGTTATTATTCCAGTTGCTCCCCAAGGTTTTAAATCTGGTTTTGTCGCCATAGTAGGAAGACCAAATGTAGGAAAATCAACCTTGATGAATCAACTGGTAGGACAAAAAATAGCCATTACCTCTCCAGTAGCCCAAACCACCCGAAATCGTTTGCGGGGTATACTAACAATAGATAAAGCACAGTTAATATTTGTAGATACTCCAGGAATTCACAAACCACACCACGAATTAGGTAAGGTTTTAGTGAAAAACGCTCGTAATGCTATTGAATCAACAGATGTAGTGCTATTTGTCGCCGATAGTTCATTAGAAGCAGGAGGGGGCGATCGATATATAGTAGAATTGCTCAAACGCAGTCAAACACCAGTTATTTTAGGACTGAACAAATGTGACTTACAGCGATCGGATTGTCAAAAGCTCGATAATAGTTACTTAGAAATAGCCAAGGCAAATAACTGGCAAAATGTCAAGTTTTCTGCCCAAACTAAAGAAGGACTAGAAAGATTGCTAAATTTATTAATAGAAAATCTAGAACCAGGACCGTACTATTATCCTCCAGATTTGGTAACAGATCGGCCAGAACGATTTATCATGGGCGAGTTGATCAGAGAGCAAATTCTCTTACTGACTCGTGAGGAAATTCCTCACTCTGTTGCTATTACCATCGAGCGAGTTGAAGAAACCCCTAAACTGAGTCGGGTTTTTGCTGCTATTAACGTAGAGCGCGACTCGCAAAAAGGAATATTAATAGGTAAAAAAGGCAGTATGCTCAAAGAAATAGGAACAAGAGCGCGTCAGCAAATTCAAAAACTGATTGCTGGGGAAGTATATTTAAAATTATTTGTTAAAGTACAACCAAAATGGAGACAGTCTCGGAATAGCCTAGCAGAATTAGGTTACAGCCTGGAAGATTAGAAGAATTACTTCCTGTTAAAAAATAAAAATCATATCATAAACAAATAGGAGCGCTAGCTATCTAGATGGGGGAAATCGGGGTATGTCAGAAGAAAAATTACATCAAACAAACAACTCAAATCGAGAAAATCAAGGAATAGAACAAAGTTTCCACAGAGAAGTATTGCAAAAGCTGTGGGAAATGGTAAAAGTATTAAAACAAGAAGATCGACCAGAATACCGCAGCCAATTACAAGAATACTGTCAAGATCTAGCTAAGATGGGGAAAGAAGCTAATTTGTCCCTATCTTGGCTCGAATTATTAGAAACAGCAGAGCAAGCATTGGTAGATGAAAACAATACTTATAGAACCTCTGGAAAACAAATAATAAAAGAAATAAAACAAGCAGCAGATCTGGTTTTAGCAGGTCGAAGTGAAGAAATAACGGTAAGTGATAAATTAAAAGAACTAGCTCACATCGAATCAAATGCGATCGCCACAGATCTCCCAGAAATAGAAAACTCCGATCCAGCAAAAGGCGATGATGAAGCCATACTAGATTTAGGTGGAGAGGATTGGCAACAATTAGAAAGCTCTTCAACTAATAGTGAAGAAGTATTAGATTTAGGTGGAGAAGATTGGACCAAATCGGAAAGCTCTTCAGCTAATGGAGAAAGCCTACTAGATGAAGAAATATTAGATTTAGATGGAGAAGATTGGACCAGATCGGAAAGCTCTTCAGCTAATGGAGAAAGCCTACTAGATGAAGAAATACTAGATTTAGGTGGAGAAGATTGGACCAAATCGGAAAGCTCTTCAGCTAATGGAGAAAGCCTACTAGATGAAGAAATATTAGATTTAGGTGGAGAAGATTGGATCGGATCGGAAAAATCTTCAGCTAATGGGGAAGAAGCCATACTAGATCTAGATGGAGAAGATTGGTCTGAAGCTGGGGAAGAAAATAATTTAGATCTCCTAGGAAACATAACAGATACCCCAGAAATACACGAAGACGACCCAACCAAAGATTTATTTAGTTTATTAGACTTGCCAACATCAGAAGTATCAGAAGAGTTGTCTGACAAAGTAAGTGACGATCTGTGGGGGACGATCGAAGAAGATCACTCAGATAGAGAAAAAGAACAAGAGAAGATAGGAGCAGTATTAGCAACCGAGAGCGAGATAGATGAAGAACTGGACTTGGAAACTCTGGCAACAGGTACAGATCTTTGCGATACAGATTTAGAAGAAATTTCCACCTCGTCTCTAGAAGTTAATGCTGTTAACGAACTAGAGGAACTATTAGAAGCCGATCGCAGTGCAGAAAAAATTGCAGTAGGAATAGCAACAGAAACAAATGGAGTTGTTAAAGACAATAACTTCATACCACCATCTATCTACGAGCAATTTGAAGAGTTAGATAACCTCATAGAAAAATCATCAGCAGTAGTTGCCACAGAAATTAACGGAACTGTTTCCTTTGAAGAACTAGAAGTAGCCTTAGGCATGATGGCTGCTCCAGAAAAGATCGGCAATTCCTATACAGTAATTAATAATGAAACAACACAGATTATTGGCGAAGACCAAAACGCGACAGAGTTCTTAAAAGAGACAGAACAAGCAACTACTCCAAGTTCCATCGATCGAGAAATCGAAACTCTAACCGGACAACTACAACCCAAAGAAAAAGCCAAAGCCAAAACCTCAGACCGAAAGCAAAAAGCTCCCAAAAAAGCTTTGGAACAAACCATGCGGGTGCCAGTCAAGCAACTAGACAACCTCAATAATCTAATTGGGGAACTAGTGGTAAAACGCAATAGCCTCGAACAAGACCAAGAAAGACTGCATAGATTCCTAGATAACTTACTCAACCAAGTCCAGAGTTTGAGCGACGTAGGCGGCAGAATGCAGGAATTGTACGAGCGCAGTCTTCTAGAAGGAGCCTTGATGAATAGTCGTGGCAGCGGTGGCGGTGGGGACAACCGCTCTTCATCCTTGGGAGTTAATGAATCATCCTCCTCAGATATGAATGAAGATGATGATGACTTCGATCCATTTGAGTTAGATAGATTCACCGATTTCCACCTGCTCTCTCAAGAAATGATCGAGCTCATTGTGCGGGTGCGAGAATCAGCTTCCGACATTCAGTTCTTAGTAGACGAAACAGAACAAGTATCGAGAACTTTACGGCAAGTCAGCACTCAGTTGCAAGAAGGAATGACCAAATGCCGCATGGTTCCCTTTTCTCAAACTTCCGAACGTTTGCCAAGAGCAATACGAGACATCTCCCTCAAGTTAAGCAAACAAGCTAAATTAGAAGTCGAAGGCAAAGATGTATTGATTGACAAGATGATTCTTGACAGTCTTTACGATCCCATGACCCACCTAGTAAACAATGCAATCACCCACGGCATTGAAACACCAGAAGAAAGACAAAAAATAGGAAAAAACATCCAAGGAAAGATCCAAGTAAAAGCATACTTCCAAGGAAACCAGACAGTTATTTCGGTTGCAGACGACGGAGCTGGAATTAACCCAGAAAAAGTAAAATCCAAAGCAATTCAAAAACAACTCGTAGATCCAGTAGATGCCAAACACCTATCCAGGCAAGAAATATACGAGTTTTTGTTCCACCCAGGTTTTAGCACCAGAGACAAAGCAGATGACTTCGCAGGTCGAGGCGTGGGGATGGACGTGGTTCGCAGTAAACTAAACGCCATTCGAGGCACAATTAGTATTGACTCGACCATCGGTAAAGGAACAAATTTTACCATTCGCTTGCCTCAAACCCTCAGTATTTGTAAAGCGCTGCTGTGCATTAACGATCGCGGTTTGATAGCCTTCCCCATCGACGGTGTAGAAGATACCCAAGAGTTTGCGCCCACAGACGTACGAATTAACTCAGAAGGCAAAAAATGCGTTATGTGGCGCGATAGTTTGATTCCTTTCCAACCCCTAACAAACTTGCTATGTTTCAACCGTCAAATAAGTCGCGGAAGCGTCTACGGGGGCAAACAAAATGACGACAGCGTTTCGATCGTAGTGCTGCGCGGTGCTGGAAAAATACTGGCGGTGCAACTAGACCAAGTTGAAGGAGAACAAGAAATTGTAATCAAACAAATTCAAGGGCCACTACCTAAACCGCCAGGGATAGCAGGGGCTACAGTATTAGGGGACGGTCGCATTATGCCCATTGCTGACGTACTCGAACTAATAGAAATTTCTCAAGGTATCAGAAGCATTGATAGCGCCTCCTGGGGCAACACAATGCTATCGAGAGCAGCAGCAACACTGGCAGCGAAAAAAGATCCAATGGTGCTGATCGTAGACGACTCGATTACAGTAAGAGAGTTGCTATCTTTGAGCTTCAGCAAAGTAGGTTATCGAGTAGAACAAGCCCGCGACGGTCAAGAAGCTTGGGAAAAACTCAAGTCAGGATTGCCCTGCGATCTGATTTTCTGCGATATCGAAATGCCGAGAATGAACGGCTTAGAGCTACTGTCAAACATACAAAAAGACGAAGAGCTAAATGAAGTGCCAGTAGCCATGCTCACTTCTCGCGGTGCAGAAAAACACCAACAACTAGCAGCTAAGCTCGGAGCAAGCGCCTACTTCATCAAGCCATATACGGAAAAAGACCTGCTAGATGCAGCCCAGCGAATGCTCGATGGTGAAATTCTACTTGCCAACAGCAGCAAAGCACCTAAAGTGTCCGTCTCGGCTGGAGACAATACTATTAGTGAAGAGGAAGTTACACAGCCAAAACAACCGGAAAAATCTCGATCGCGAGCTAAATTAGACCCCAGGGTTCTCATCGTAGATGATTCAGTAATAGTAAGGGAAATGGTTTCCATGACCTTCAGCAAAGCAGGATATATAGTAGAACAAGCTCGCGACGGTCAAGAAGCTTGGGAAAAAATTAGGTCGGGATTGCCCTGCGACCTGATTGTCTGCGATATCGAAATGCCGAGAATGAACGGTTTAGAATTCCTCTCTCACGTTCAAGAAGATCCCAATCTCGCTGAGGTACCAGTGGCGATGTTAACTTCTCGCGGAGCGCAAAAAATGAAAAAAATAGCAGCACAGCGAGGGGCAAAAGCATACTTTGTTAAACCTTATGTTGAGGAAGTATTAATAGATTCAGCTAAACGCTTACTTAATGGAGAAGTTCTGTTAGAAAATAGCAACAGTGACGAATAAGTAATGCCTTAGATGATGTTCGACAAGGTATTTGAGTTTTTACAAAGATTCGCGGAGGTTCATTCCGTCAAGTCCCGTGACGAGATAAATCTCCCTTCCTCCGACAGCATTCCTTATGCCTCCTGCCCTCTTCCCTCTGCCTTTCCCGATAATTCATCATTCCTTCTTAATTCTTCCTCTTTTGTCAAAGACCCCATAACTCAAAGGTCGATCTCCCCCCGCAGGCGCTGCGCGATCGCAATTGTGTCGGCTGCTATTTGCCTTATCGGTGTAACAGAGCGAGCAGATGCCAAAGAAATAGAGTTAAAGGTAGGCATTGTTCAAAGATTTGGGGAGGAAGCAAATGAGACGATTTCCATTAGCAGCCAAGGTGGCTCTCTAGATCTTCGATTCACCACAAAAAATGGAAAAGCGCAAGCCCTAAAAACTAAAAGCGTCAAGCTAGAAATAGTCCAGCAACCAATACCCACCCCAATAGTAGAAGAAAAATTGGTGCTGAGCGATCGCGCTACTTTTGAAACGGCAGAACACAGTGCCGAAGCCTGGAAAAAACTGGGAGTTGAAATTGAAATCACTCAGCCAGGACGCTGGCAAGTATGGGCAAAAAGAGACGTTTACAATACCCCCCTTCTCCGTCTTTGGCTCCTGCAAAGTCTCCAGCAAAAAGGCTACACCAGACCCCATTTACAAACCAAAACCAAGTCAACTCAGCCAGAAGTATCTTTTATTGTTGCTGGAAATACATATCAGGTCACTCAGCTACAAATTAGCTCCCCTTCTAACCCTATTTTGGTAAATAAAGGAAAAAATAATTCCTCCCGTCTCCTCTATGAAGGTGGTTTAAAAATTCAGCCCAACGCTTATGGTAATTTTACTGTAGTCAATCAGGTTCCTCTAGAAACCTATCTGCGCGGAGTAGTTCCCTACGAAATAGGGCCAGGAGCTCCCCAAAAAGCGATAGAAGCTCAGGCTATTTTAGCTCGAACCTATGCCTTGCGAAACCTGCGCCGCTTTCAGGCAGATGGCTACGAATTGTGCGCTACAGTCCACTGTCAAGTATATAAGGGTTTGAGTGGGGCTACTCGCCGTACCGACAAAGCGATCGCCGCCACTAAAAATTTAGTTCTTACCTACGATCGAGAATTAATAGACGCTCTCTATCATTCTACCAGTGGGGGAGTAACTGCCCCTTTTAGCGATATTTGGGACGGTGCAGAACGTTCTTATCTTCAACCTAGAATTGACTCTCCAGCTAGAATTTGGGATTTATCGAAGCTGTCTTTGGCAGACAAAGGTAATTTGCGCCGTTTTATTGCCACAAAAGCAGGATTTAATGAAACTCGCACTAGTAGAGTCTTTCGTTGGAGTAGGGTAAAGAGTCTCAAACGAATTAGTAAAGATTTACAAGAATATTTAGAAATAACTAACCATCCCTTGGCCGATCTGTCTGCTGTTAAACGCATGGAAGTGAGCGAAAGATCTCCTTCAGGGCGAATTCTTACCCTCGTAGTAGAAACCGATCGAGGAATTGTAGAGTTACATAAAACTGAGGTGCGCAGTGCTTTAAGTGGAACTCTCAGTACTCTTTTCTATCTCGAACCAATATACAGTGCCTCTAAGGTATTACAAGGATATAAATATATCGGCGGCGGTTTCGGGCATGGAGTAGGGATGAGTCAATATGGTTCCTATAACTTAGCTAGACTTGGCTGGTCTGCACCAAAAATTCTCGAGTTTTATTACCCAGGTACTACTCTCGAACCAGTTGACGATCGTATTGTTTTTTGGCAAGAATAAAGATTAAGGATGTATTAACTGAAAGTTAAAAAAAAGTTAAGAAATAATAGTTAAATAATTAATAATAATTTTTTATTAATGAAGATTAAGAAAAGTAAACGCTAAGGTGAGAAATTTAAGTTAAACTGACAAAGAACCACTATCATAGCAAAAATAAAGATGGAATTGCCAGAATTGGTTGCCTCCAGAGCAATTAATTTGACCTATGGCGAAAAAGAACATATAGATGTAGATTTAACCAGTCAAATTCAACCTCATGGGGTACTTTTAGTACTGCAACAAAATACACTCGAAATCATACAGGCAAGCGAAAATACAGGCCCATTTTTTGGTATAACCTCAGAGTCTTTAATTGGTGAAAATTTAAGCAGCTTATTTGAAAAAAATGGGGTTAAGGAAATTGAAAATATCCTCAAACAAGAAAATATAAAACTGTCCAACCCATTTCCCCTGAAGTTAATTGATAAGGGCAATTGTAGAGACGACAATGGTAAAAAGTTAGCTAAAAATTTTTTAGGAAGCATCTATAAAGCTCAAGAAAAAGCAATAATTTTAGAGATAGAACCAAAAACAGCTAAAAAAACAGTATTAAGTTTAAAAGGTTATCATATCCTCAACAAAGCCATTGAAAATATCAAAGGGCAATCGAGCGTATCAATTCTCTGCCAAAAATTTGTCAAAGAAATTAGAAAAATTACTGGGTTCGATCGGGTCATGGCTTATAGATTTGAACCCGACAATAGCGGCGAAGTAATTGCCGAAGATGCTAGCGAAAATTTACCGAGCTACTTGGGATTGCGCTATCCAGCCTCAGACGTAGATCCTAAATCGAGAGAATTCTACCTCAAAAATTGTCTGCGAATTATCCCCGACGTTAATTATCAACCCGTTAACCTAATTCCGACAAACAATCTTTTAAGTGCTCCCTTAGATTTGAGCGATTCACTATTGAGAAGCGTATCGCCCTGTCACCTGCAGTATCTCAAAAATATGGGCGTTACAGCAACTATGGTGATTTCCTTAATCGAGGACGATAAACTTTGGGGTTTAGTGGTATGCCATCATTTTGCCCCCAAATATATCGATTGGGAAAGCCGCAAAGCTTGCCAATTGCTAGGACATTATATGTCTGCGGAACTATTTCGCCAGCAAGAAAAAGAATACCAACTTTATCAAGAAAAAGTTAAATCAATTCAAGAACAAATCAGAGCTGACTTATCGAGAGAAACAACCTGTATCTCTAAAGTATTAGAGCGCAATCAGAACAGTTTGCTAGATTTAGTTGGGGCAGAAGGAGCGGCGATCGCTCTGGGAGAAGAAATTAACCCGATCGGCGAAACACCTTCTCAAAGAGAAACCCAAGCTCTAATTACTTGGTTGCAAAACCAACGAAAAGAATTTTTTTATACTGATTCTCTAGTAGATTGCTATCCAAAAGCCAAAAATTTTAAAGACAAAGCTAGCGGTATTTTAGCAATTTCCATTTTTCTTTCTCCCACCTCATACCACCTGATCTGGTTTAGACCAGAGCAAATTCATAACGTTAATTGGGCAGGAAATCCCGCAGAATCAGTCTCTTTAGATGAAGATGGAACGGTCATATTATCCCCAAGAAGCTCCTTTGAACTGTGGAAAGAACAGGTACGAGATAAATCCCTTCCCTGGGAACCAGTGGCAATTGAAGCAGCACAAGAGCTGAGAAATAGTTTGTTGCTAGCAGCCCTAGAATTCTCCCAAACAGCCCTTAAAGAAGCAGCAGAGCGAGCGCAGGTTGCCAATCGCGCTAAGAGTCAATTTCTCGCTAAGATGAGTCACGAGTTGCGCACTCCTCTCAACGCGATTATCGGATTTACTCAAATCATGAATCGCTTCAACCAATTATCTGCAACTCAAAAAGAACACGTAGAGATTATCAATCGGAGTGGAGAGCATTTATTAGGACTGATTAATGACGTGCTAGACGTAGCAAAGATTGAAGCTGGTCAGTTAACTCTCAAGGAAAATTGCTTCGATCTACATCGTTTGATTCGCTGCATCGAAGAAATGCTACAATTAAAGGCAAACCAAAAAAGCTTAGAGTTAATTGTCGAGAAAGACTCTGAGGTTCCTCAGTATGTCTGTGGGGACGAGAGTAAGTTACGGCAAATAATTATTAATCTGGTCAATAATGCGATCAAGTTCACCAATGTCGGTAGTGTTAGGCTAGGAGTATTCTGCCCCACACCTGTTTCTCTTACTACTACAGATAAAATCGAAGTTCATTTTGAAGTCCAAGACACTGGAGCAGGTATTGCTTCTGAAAATTTCACAGCAATTTTTGAGCCATTCCAGCAAACTGAACTCGGAAAAGCTGCCGAAGAAGGAACGGGGCTGGGACTTTCTATTAGTCGTCAATTTGCTCGTTTAATGGGAGGGGATATTAGCGTTAGATCGGAATTAGATCGCGGGACTACTTTTACCGTCAGCGTAGAGCTAGCTTTAGCAGAAGAAATTGCTCTACTTCCCGATCGCTCCAGTAAACGAGTTGTTGGTTTAGAGCCAGGACAGCCTAAGTATCGCATTCTAATTGTCGAAGACGTACCAGAAAATCAGCAACTCATGCTTAAATTGTTAGATTCGGTTGGATTTGAGGTACGGTCTGCTGCCAATGGTTTAGAAGCGATCGCTCTATTTTCTGAGTGGGAACCTCATTTGATCTGGATGGATATGCGCATGCCAGTGATGGATGGATATCAAGCAACTAAAAGAATAAAAGCTACTCCCAAAGGCAAACAAACCTCGATTATCGCCCTAACTGCTTCTGTTTTAGATCGAGAAATTTCGGTAGTCAGAGAAGCAGGCTGCGACGATTTTGTCAGAAAACCTTTCCAAGAACACGAAATCTTCGATAAGATGACTCAATATTTAGGAGTTCGCTATATTTACGAAGATAAAAAAGAGTATTCTAAAACTTTTTCAAAAGCTAGTGAAACATGTAATGACCAACAACTAAGACTCCAACTCCAACAGATGCCTAAAGATTGGATCGAGAACATATATGCAGCCGCACTCGGTGCTAGAGAAAAACGTATTATCGAGTTTATCGAGGAAATACCTGTTGAATCTACTTGCTTGACTGGGACTCTCACCAAGATGGTTGAAAATCTCGATTTTGAATTAATCGCTAATATAGTCGAACCATATATACAAACTTAGCATTTTGCCATGAAAAAAAAAAACACTCCAGCAACCAAAGGAGATCTCTTAATTGTTGATGATAAGATAGATAATCTGCGCCTTTTATTTACTACTCTGAGCCAAGAAGGGTATGAAGTTCGTCGGGTGCTGAGTGGGAAACAAGCATTAAAAGTAATTGAATTCGAGCCGCCAGACTTAATTTTACTCGATATTAAAATGCCAGATATAGACGGCTACGAAGTCTGTACCTTGCTCAAAAAAAATGAGAAAACTGCAGAAATTCCAGTTATTTTCTTGAGCGCTCTCAGCGAAGCGATCGATAAAGTTAAAGCCTTTGAAGTAGGCGGTATAGATTATATTACTAAACCTTTTCAATTATCTGAAGTACTTGCTCGTATAGAAAATCAATTAAAAATCAAAAGACTGCAAAAAACAATTCAAGAACAAAATCATACTTTACAAGAATTAAATCACGATTTAGAAGCTCTAGTTGAAGCTAGAACCCAAGAATTAAAGCAAAAAAACCAAAAGTTAATTGAATATCAAGATAAGCTATCTGAAGCACTGGCAAAAGAAAAAGAAATTAGCAAGTTTAAGAGTAATATTATTAGGATAATTAACCACGAGTTTAGAACTCCCCTGACTATTATTTTTGCTTCTGTAGAACTGCTAGAACGCGCTATTAATAAATTAGATCGAGAACAGCAAGCTCGCGTATTTACAAGAATTATAGAAGCAGTTAGACAACTCAAATATTTATTTGAAGAGGTATTATTTTTTGATAAAGAAAAAATAGAAAAATTAAATTTAGAAGTGCAATCGCTCGATTTGATTGCTTTTTGTCGTAATTTAGTTCGGGAGTTTGATTCGAGAGATCGCAGCCCCACGATTAAATTTGAATGCGAACGGGATTTCGGGCAAGTGAAATGGAATGAAAAACTCTTGCGACAAATATTGGCTAATTTGCTTTCTAATGCTATTAAATTTTCCCCAGAAAATAGCGAGAGAACTTTCACCATATTAGGTGAAGCAAACCAAGTAAAATTTATTGTTAAAGACCGAGGAATTGGTATTCCACACAGCGATCGAGAGAGAATGTTCGAATCTTTTTATCGCGGCAGTAACGTAGGTAATATAGGAGGAACTGGTCTGGGATTGTCAATTGTTAAGAAATGTGTAGATTTATACCGAGGTCAAATTGAGTGTCACAGTGAAGTTGGAGTGGGTACTGAATTTATTGTTACTTTACCAATATCCCAGCCTGTCTGGGACAACCCAAAATTAGAAAGCTCAAATTCAAACAGTATATCTCACTCTACTTAATCAAACTTATTAATCTTTCTCATAAATATTTCACTAGAATGAAAATGAAATAAATAAAACAAGGAATTTCTGTTTTATTGGATTCCTCGATCGTTCCTCGTTACGCTCTCTGAGGAGAATTTTGTTCAACTGTGGTGAAGTGAGGGTTAAAAAAATCGATATTAGCTTTATTGCAAGGATTTTAAAGCCATGTTGAAAATTATCATCTTTACAGGTTTTATTGTGTTATTTATTTTGTTTTGGCGTTGGATCTTGTCTAATCCTGGTGACGTAACTCATCCCCCCGAACGTATTTGAAGCATTACAAGACAAAAAATAACGAACAACTATTAGTTAGTTTACCCCTTCGTAAACCCCCCAGGACTAGACTGCTCAACTCAAGCGGTCTGTACCCCTATACGCTTCATTCATTTCTCGGAAGTTACACCGGAATAGCGTATAGGGGTGCTAGACCGTACAGTCGCGAGCAGACTAGTGATGCTTGCTCTAGCTTAACTCACAGACGGCGATCGCACCGTCCAAATTGCAAGGTTGTTTCCCTAACTAATAGGTGTCCTTTTTCTTACTTCTAGGGAAGTAATATTGTATTTTCTAAGTACTTCTGTATCGTAATCTTTTTAGTTTCTTTCGTCAAGTGGGTCGATCGTTTTTTTATTTTTCTGAGAAAAGAAAGAAAATTACACGCTTAAAATTGTCAAGAGGAAAGAAACAGGGTTGTTCTATACTAGACTTGCGTAACCGAAACTAACGTTAAACTGTTTGCACCAAATTACTACGGATTGAAAGTCATCGATGTTAACATTACTAGGTATAGCGTAACGTTGCGCGCCTTTAAAGCTCTTAATACGAGCTAAAGTAATGTAATCGCCTCCATTTAATTTGACTGGTACTTGAGAATTGCGGTGAAGTAAGACTCGAACTTGAGGACCTGTAGCCGTTGTAAAAGCGTGATTGAATTCTACAAAACGTTTCCCATCTTCCTCAACAATTCTTGCTTGTCCCTTAGTCGGTTTTTCTTGTTCGACGGTAACGAAATTTCCTTCTCGAAGTACATTTCGACTAGCACTTTTTAGACTTATCAATTCTGTTTTTGCTTCACTGCGAGAAATTTTATCCTCCATTTTTGCTGTGCTAGGAAGAATGAAAACTGTTCCTAAAGCGACAGTGGTAAGTGTTCCTACAATAGTTGCTGCGGTTAATTTGTTAAGTTTCATAGTTGGTAGCTCCTTGAATGTTTCTTAATTCGTTTCTTAATTATTAAGATCCACTTTTAAACTGAGAAACCTATGAGGAGTTTCTGAGGAGCTACTTGAAAAAGAATAAGAAAATTAATTTTTTAGACTCAACGAGATTTAAGATCGGATAGAAGCGATCGCCCCTAATATCAAGCTTTTTCTAAAGCAGACGTTTCAAAATCTAACTCGATCGCGCCCTCGAAATTAGGTTTGGCTGTAATATTGTTAATGCTATAAATATTTAATAAGCCACATTAATAATGTCCTCAATTTGTTGTGGCTCGATCGGATTATTTGCAGTTAAAAAATAATACAGAAATAGAAATCGGGCAATAAAAGTTGTGAGTGGTTAGTTAGTTTTCCCTTCGTAAACTTCTAAGGACTAGACGGCTCATCTCCGCGAAGCCACCCCCTCGCTCAACAATTAGAGTCATTAGGTTTATGAACCTAGCAACTACAGGTATTTTACCATTACGGTTTGGAAACCCAAACCGCAATACTCAGGTGGCTTCGCTGAGTAAAGAGACGACTAGTGATGCGTGTTGGAACTCAGTACGCAGACGGCGATCCACCGTCCATAATTCGCAAGGTTATCAACCAACTAACCAAGTAGTCTCAACTTAATATTGACGATTATACTGCATTCGCAGTGCGAGAATGTGTTCGCAAGGGCCTTTGTACAGCTTATTTTGCTGGTGCCAGTTACAACTACATTCTGCTTGTATAATACGCTCGTCAGCATCTACAGTCAAGGAGGGGTTAAAGATTCTTTGCTTGTCGGAGACACTTCCTTTGATTATGTAAGTGCGATCGCTATCTCCCGTCACTGAAGTTACTTTTACTTTGTTGTACTCCAAAAAACGAGTAGCTTTTTCTTCCCTTTGGTTAGCAAAACGCAACCTATCCATTGGTAGAGGTTCGCGACTCAATTCTCTCACGCGATATACTTGCTTGTTAAGGTCGTAAATTGCTCGTCCTGCTTGGGTATATGCGCCTAAAGCACCCAATACAACAGCGCGGTTAAGATTGAGACGTTTGGCAAGATCTTCGGGAGTTTCGAGCCAATTTTGCTTGAGTGCGTCGAATATTTGTTGAGAAGTCCAGCGATCGATCTGCGCGCGAGGTGCCATAAGATCGAAATTACCGGAGTTAGACCAATCATTAGCAGTCCATCCCGACAAACCGAGAGTAAAGGACATATCCCCCAGATCGGCGACGTAAAATGAAGGCAGACCCGTACCGAGAAGGTGGACGGTAAACTTCTTAGCGATCGGGATGAGTCTTTCTAAAATGTGGATGCGACGACGACCCCAGACGCGAATAACCTGTTCAGTAGAACCAATATAGAGCGATCGAGGACAAACTAATTCTGTTTCCCAGGGTTCAAAGACTACTTTTATTGGTTCTCCTGGTTTGAGATGATAGCACATTCCTCGCGGCCCTTTTTTTTCTTTATGGCGACGTAGAATAAAACATATATTGTAAATATCCATAGGATGTAGGTCGAAGCGTGTCGCGGGTAGAGACATCGCAGAAGAGACTTGTAAAAACCCTCTCACCCAACTATCTGGCAGATCGATTTTGACTTCTTTATAGGTCTCTTCGTGAGTGGTTTGGACTTCAAAACCGGAAGGGTCTACTTGAAATTGAGTTGTTTTGTAGGTGCGGATTTTTTGAAACTCGTCGTAGAGTGCTGCTGAATAGTCTATATTGGTCGTACCGCAGGAAAATTCGCTGATATTTTTGAAGACTTCGTAACTCGCACCCAGTCTTCCATAACTAGACTCGTCCTGACTGAAACACTCGAAAAATACTTCGTCGGGATGGACTGTGATAACTGGATCTAAAACAAACCAAGCATCGTAGTCTCGCTTATAAAGGTAATTGTAATAGCTGCGTTGTGCTTTGTAGAAAGGTTCTCTGCGCTTGTAACTATTGCGGTTAAGTGCGTTTAATTCTTGTTGTAGGGTTTGGATGCGATCGGTTACTTCTTTGCTTTGTGCTGCTACCAATTGCCAGTCTATATCGTCTTGTTTGGCGCGCCATTCTTTATATTCGGTTCGATCTTTTGGTTTGAAGCGCAGATCGGAAACAACTACGTCGTGTAACGCGCTAATTGCTTCGCGAAAGGCGATCGGTTTGCTCAATTCTCCGATAAAGTATGTCGGTTGGCGCTTGGTATCGGGAGAAAATGACATTTGAGTGTTTGCACCACTTTCGCTAACAGCAGTGCTTCCTTTATAAGAGTAGTTAAATTCCATAATTTACCTCTAGTTTTGATTGGATTTTATGAATAAAGATATTGGCGCATCCATACCCATTGAGAATTGCTGACACAAGCATTGTCGATCGTAAATTCCTGTGGTAAATGGTCTGAGGGTAGTTCAAATGTATGTATATTATGAATTATAACTCTTAATTCTTTGCTTAAATTTTTGATAAGAGGAGTTATTTTAGTCATGATACCAATTCTCGAAAATAACGAGAGACTTAGGGAATAGGGAATAGGGAATAGGGAATAGGGAATAGGGAATAGAGAAATTTGAGTTTTTTTTATTAATAAAAAGTATTTCTTATCTCTCTAGTTACTTTTGAGAAATGGTATAAGACAGAGATTTGTTATTAGATAAATACGAGCAGATACATCCCAATCTAATTTACATATAAAAATATTTATGAAACCAGACAAAACTACAATTACTGATGCAAGCATCTGCGATCGTAAACTGCTGCGGTAAATATTCTGGGGGTAGTTTCAAAGAGAACAATTTTCAAGGAACCCAAGAGTTTTTAATACAGTTATCAGTTATCAGTTACCAGTTAACAGTTATCAGTTGTGAGTGGGATAAAAAGTCCCCTAATTCTATAGTTGCAGTTTAGGTAGTGGTTTAAATCTAAAATTCGCGCACCGTGATAACTGATAACTGTTAACTGATAACTGTTAACTGATTTAACCTTTTCCCTTTGCTTAATAAATTACCTTGACAAAACTGTCCTAAAATATATTAGAGATAAAGCCAATTTCAAAGCCAACCTCGGAGACGATAAACGACGATACCTATATATTCTTTGATAGCTTTGGTACTGACTTCTAGATTGCGAACATCTGGTAAAAGATTGAGGATTATTGCCTCAGTGCTGACAGTTAATTCTTCTAGATCTCCTTCGCTAACTAAAAAATCTGTAGGTGCTGGAATAGCT
This sequence comes from Prochloraceae cyanobacterium, assembly GCA_030065755.1. Lineage (GTDB taxonomy): Bacteria > Cyanobacteriota > Cyanobacteriia > Cyanobacteriales > JASJDA01 > JASJDA01. The sequence continues at coordinate 37,113 of JASJDA010000010.1, forward strand.
TCTATTCCCTGTTTTTTAAAAATCATCAGCGATCGCGGCATGTGCATGGCAGAAGTTACTAATAAGACTTTTTCAATCTTTTTTTCTTCTAAAATTTTGCGCACGTTAACAGCATTTTGATAGGTGTTGAGAGACTTTGAATCTTGAGAAATTGCCCAAGGAGGAACCCCCATTAATTCGAGTAATTGTTCCATATCTTTCGATTCTGGTTGTCCGCTACCTCGCCAAGCAATGCGACCTCCAGCAGCAATAATTAGAGGAGCCTTACCGTCCTGATATAATTTAGCAGCGTAAATAATGCGATCGCCTTCTTCAGAGATATCGACCATTGGTCGGGGGAAAGAAGCGGATTTAGTTGCACCTCCTAATAATACAATTGCCTCGGCGTTAGGAATTTCTTTTTGTGGAATATTTTGCCACTCCAATGATAGCGCCAAAAATTTACTCACCCAACCATTACTAGCTAAAAGCAAAACTAACACCGACGTTGCTACTAATATTTGCTGGACGACAAAGTAGCGTTTGAGCAACATCAAAATTAAAGCAGCGATCGACAGTACGCAAGCTAACCCTATGGGATATAAAAATAGGGGTATTAACTTAGACAGAAAAAGAAAACTCATCTTTGCTTGAGAAAGTAACCGATTAAATATAGTGAACCGCACAAAACTACTAATTCAGAAGAATTATTTTTATTTTCAAATGCTAATTCCAATGCAGTAAAAAGTTCTGAAAAAGTTTGACAATCTTCCAATTCAGGAGAAATATTTTTTGCTATGTTTGCCAAAGCTTCTGGCGTAGCGGTATCGCGATCGGGTACTGGTACTAATAATAGTCGATCGCCAGGTCTGAGTATTGCTTTTAAAATCTTGCTGTGGTCTTTGGTAGAAAGAATGCCTATTACCCAGCAAACTGGTTTATTGAGAGTATCGATATATTGACGAAGAGCAATAGCAGCAGCCTCATTATGAGCACCATCTATGAGTATAGGACGATCGCCCCAAGTCGTCCATTGCAAGCGTCCCGACCAGCGAGTTTTTGCCATTCCTGTTTTTATAGCAGAAAGGGGAATTTTCCAGCCTTTTTGTTGCAAAATCTTTATAGCAGCGATCGCGATCGCGGAATTCATCAATTGCACTTCTCCCAACAAGGGTAAAGGATACTCTCTCCCTTCATATTCCCCCCATCTTTCTGTTGTATCTGAAGAAACAGTATCAAGCTGTAACTGTTCCCCGTTCCCTATTCCCTGTTCCCTTTGAATGTTGCTTTCAATAGCTGGTTTTACCCACACTACAGGACAATTTAACTCGTCGATCCGAGAAGCCACAACTGCTTTAGCTTCGGCTGGTAATTTGCCAATGACAGCAGGACAGCTAGGTTTGAGAATACCAGCTTTTTCTCTAGTAATATCTGCTAAAGTAGGGCCGAGGCGCTGCCAATGTTCCCTACTAATAGAAACAATAATACTGACAAGGGGACGAGAACAAACATTAGTTGCATCTAAGCGTCCTCCTAATCCTACCTCCATAACTGCTACGTCTACTTTTTGCTGTGCAAAATATAACCAAGCAGCAGCCGTAACAATTTCAAATAGAGTGGGAGTTTCTACTGTTGGATCGATTACCTGTTGTATTTGCAGTAAGGTTGCTTCTAAATCTTTGTTAGATATCGATCGAGAGTTGATACAAATTCTTTCTGTCCAATCTACTAAATGAGGTGAGGTGTAGCGTCCTACTTTATAGCCTGCTTCTGCCAGTATAGAAGATAAATAGGCGCAAACAGAACCTTTTCCGTTAGTCCCTGCTACGTGAATTATCGGTACGCGCTGGTGGGGGTTATCTAACTTTTCTAAAAGTCGTTCAATTCTTTCTAAACCGAGATTAACTCCGAAATATTGAAAAGGTTTGAGAATAGAGTCGATTTTGCTCACAATTAGTATATGGTAGGCGATCGCTATGTCTTAATTTAAGATGTTAGTAATTAATTTGTTGCTTCCTACTAACCTTCCCAATGTTATCCTTACCACAAGGTTGTAATCTTCGCCGCGCTACGGCTAAAGATATCTGGTCAATTCGCAAATTAGTCTTTAGTGCCAAATTAGATCCTACCCAATTACGCTGGGAACAATTTTGGGTCATTGAATGCGATGGCAATATAATCGCTTGCGGACAATTACGTAAATTTTCAGGGGCGCAAGAATTAGGTAGTTTAGTGGTAGCATCTGCTTGGCGTGGAAAGGGTTTGGGAACTTATTTGAGTCAGCATTTGATTCAAGAAGCGATCGAACCGCTTTATGTGGAATGTTTGGGCAAAAAACTAGCTCAATTTTACAGTCGTTTAGGCTTTGTACCTGTAGCTTGGCAAGAATTACCTCGATCGCTCAAATTCAAGTTTGGCATTACTCAACTTGGCAAAATTTTCTTGGGAATTCCCATGGAAATTATGTACTACAAGAGCGATCGAGGTTAAGCGATCGGTCAAGATCGATCGAAAATAGCTCCTCTTTCAATCAATTTGAGTTTCATCTCCTCCGATATACCTGGGTTATTGGCAAATTGTGCTTGAGATACTGTAGCACCAGTCAAATTAGCATAACTCAGGTTAGTATTTCTGAGATTAGCACCACTTAAGTCTGTACAAATGAGATTGGCTACTGCTAAACTACCGTTGTGAAAGTCTGCATGACTTAGATTAGCATTTTCGAGATAAGCACCACTTAGGTCAGCACCACTAAATTTAACATAGCTGAGATTGGCCTCACTCAAATCTGCATCGGTTAAATCCGCACCTCGAAAATTCATGTCGTAGAAATTAGCGCCACTAAGATTTAAACCGCTTAAGTCAGTCGCGACAAAGTTACCCCCAGCAAAAGATGTTGCTGGGTCGAGATCTGCCATTTCTGCTAGTTCCAATATATTTTTAGTTCTAGCTTGATAGATTTTTTCTATTAGCTGTTTTAGTTCTATTTGCGCTTGAGGAGATATTCGCTCTTTTTCTCCTTCTCTACTTCTCGACCTGAATTTTCCTTCTTCAGAGTCCAATTTTACCCATTCTAGATAGGGTTTAAATTTGTTTTCGAGAAGAAAAAGAGCGATTTTTCTTTCTAAAACTGCGTGTTTATTGGGACTTATATCGTGTCGCCATAAGTCCTCAATATCAGTTAAACAGATATTTTCTCCAGAAACTTCAAAAATAGCTTCTAGATAAAAAGGCCGTGCAGTCACCTGAAAAGTTCCTAGTTTTGCTCTTTCCAGTACGCGGTTGAGAAGCGTTTCTCCTGGGGAGACGGTAAAAATCCAAGTTTGAGTTTCATCAGCTTGGGTTTGAGAATTAGCGCTTGTTAGTGCCAATTCTTTACCTAAATGGGAAGCGATCGAAACCGCCTTTAGGTTTTGCGACCTAAGTTTTAGTTTGCCTCCCTTGAACCCGAACTTAATGCGACCCTCTAGGAGTGATTCCCATTGTTCGTTGAAATTAACGTTTAAATACAGCTCAAACTGTTTTATGTTGGTTTTAGCTGAGGATACTGGAATCGCTTCTAACTCCATAGTCAAGCTTTTTGAATGTGAGTAAGTATTTCTTTTAAGATCAGTATACTTACTTTTTATGTACCCCATTATGAGAATTAATTGGTTCGAGGGAGTGAGTGATTAGAGGTTGACCTCCTACTAATAAACCTCGTTTGGAGTCGTATTCTATTTGCGATTGTCCTGGTTGTCCTATATCTACCACCTCTGTTCCGGTTTTATTTGAAGGAAGCAACCGAACTGGAATGCGCTGATTGTCAACCCGATTAATCAAGTAGTGGGTGGGGTTGAAGCCAGGAGGTAATTGTAGTGGAGCGTATATGGGTTGTATATTGACGTTGCTGCTAGTTCTCCTCGCTAAGGTATTATTCTTAGCAGACGGAGCTTTTCTTTTCTTGGGGGGACGACAAACATCGCAATACTCTGGTTTTCCGCCAAAGGTCTCTCTGACAGTTGCCTGCTTGCATTGCTTGCAGATAAATTTATAAGTACGAGTATGAATCAATCGGTGGTGGGCTCTAACAGTATATTCTTTAACGTGAACGTACTTGCTGGACATAGAATATAAAAAACATTTAATTGCTATTCTTTCAAGTATGCCACTAATACTTAAATTAAGTCTATTTTTCAATAAAAACTAATATGTCACAATCAATTTTTTCACCCCAAGATGACAACAGTTCCCTAGCTTCTATGAATAATGAGTTTGAATTAAGTTCGCCTCCAGATAATTTGCAATTCTCACTGCTTCAAATACGAGATTACTACGCAGGACTAGCAGAAAAGTACACTCGGCTTGCTGAAATTGCCAAAAATAAACTAGCTCATGCTGAAGCTTTATTGACAAGTTGGGAAACAACACAAAACGATTTAGAGTTTTCTACCTTATCTGAAAGTTCGATCTCTTCTTCTGAAAAAGCAACTGGGGAAATTAACGGTCAGTTTAAATCCTCTGAGAATATTCCCATTCCTGCTGACAATATTCCCACAGATATCGAAAGTGACTCGTCAAATCAGACCTGGACGACTTCGGAAGTTGCATCCAAATTAGACTGTGCGGTTGAATGGTGTAACAATCAAAGATATCAACATCCCGACCAGTTTAATTATGGAGCTCATTATCTCAAAGATGAGAAAGGTTTTATCAAATGGACTGTTTTAGGCTTTGAAAAACTATTAAAGTTCAAACAAGCCGGTACCAATATTCCAGACGATGTCATTCCTACTAAAGAAATTAGCGATATGTTAGATGTCTCTACTAAGTGGATAAGTAGAGCCAGAATTAAGTATGCCCCTTTCTTTAGGGAAGGAACTCACTACTACTACCATTCTAGACAAGGGTATCTTTGGACTGAGTTAGGTCTGCAACAATTGCGACAAGTCCAAGCTAACATTTTACCTGTCCCTGATGCAGAAACCCTCGAAGCCTCCCCACCGACAAGCCACTTACAAACAACTTATCCTGAAATGTTACCCCCTTATCAGGGACTTTCTCAAAGTGCTGCGGTGGAGAAACTGCTAAAAGAAAATGAAGGCTGCATTCTAGAACTGGATTACATTGCGCGCATCCTCTATGGAGAGTTGAGAATGGAATTGTTAAAACTAGTAAAAAATCGCTTAGTTAAAACTATTTCTGTAGGAAAACGGCGAGGAAAGTGGGATGGTGTACCCAATGAGGTAGGATGTTATACCTTAAATTGGAAAGCACTCGAACAAAGAGGAAAAGAAAAAGCCCGACAATTGGCTCTCTCTGAAGAAGGTTGAGTCATTAGAGATTAATAGCGTATTTCAAACCGCTAATTAAAATCTACACAAATCTGTGCAGTCGCATTTCTAGCGGTTAAAATGCTAGCTTGTGGCATTGAACCACTTTTAGAAGTGCGCCTTTGACGCTTGCTACGAGACCCCTTCTTGAGCTTTGATGACAAAGCTAAAAATTCATCTCGTAGCTTGACCTCCAACTGTCCGTTAGACAAGCTAAAATAACTATGTCGTGGTAGACACAATTTCTTATTCAGTTTTTTGTTAAGCGCGCTCCATGCAGTCCACACGTGCTTTCCACCCGTCAAAAGTGGATAGGCGTTATGGAGAGGAACGCGCTCTGAATTGCTCATAGCTCGACGAGCTAGAACTAATGCTGCGGCAGTATGGTCACTCAATCCATAACGCCGCATATATTTAACCAATCCCATAAGTGAACTATATGCTGGATTGACGAGTATTAATTCAATTCCAGTATCCTCACTTTTTTGGGTTAAAAAATCTATTAACTTACCATAAGTGAAGTTTGATAACATTCTGCTGTATTTTCTACCGCCCTCTTTCATTTGTGCTTTTTTGGTAGAAAAATCTAGTTTTTCAATAACAATAGGACACTTATACTTTTGAGCTAAATCTACTATCTTTTTAGTAGCATCATGAAGTATGGCTAATTGCTGATTTTTCCTTTTGCTATGCAGATTTAGCTTGATTTGACCTTGGGCTTTTAAATTACCATCTGGGTCACAATAAGTCCATCCTAATATACCTGGATTGATATCAACTCCTAAACAACCATATTGTCTTGGGTAACTTATTCGAGTTGCCTTGGGTACATCAGTAGAACAAGCAATAAACCATCTTAAATCTTTAGCATAAATGCGATAGGTTAAAGCTCTATTATTCTCAATAGCATCTTCAAGCCATTTTTGTCCTTTTTCGTACTCGAATCTTAAGGAGGCATGAATATATTTGCCATATTTTTTTTCGAGGGCATAAGGAACTCTAAAAACGATGTTTTTACCATCATACTGTGCTATTTGATTGCCTAAAGTTTCTCTTTTACTGCCAACGGTGTAATACTGAGAATTTTTGGCTCCTAGTGTTACAGTAATTTCTTTATTCTTGAGGTGTTCTACTTTTTGAGCTAGTAAGTGTAGTTGGCGTTTTTTCTGATGAATAGCAAATCTTCTGTTAACTCGAACGTTTCTTTTACTCCTGATATCGCAGGCCTTGGGGAGTTTTTTTAACTTTTTTTGATTCTCCTTTATCCAGTTTTTTAAAGATTTAATTCGCTCTTTAATATTTTTGATATGATGGGCTCGACATTCAGTCGCTGAAGATATTGCTCCTTTTACTTCACTTCTAATGGCATTAGCAACTCTTTTATTAATTCCATATTTGGGCTGAATTTCTTTAATAATTAAACTGTCTTTTTCTCCGTTCAGCAGCCGATTTAAATACTCTAGTCTAGCTGGATATACTAGGCGAGAAACGTCACTAGCAAACTGATGTAGCTCTATTGGCAGTTCTGTCGTGACGGTTCTTTGTGGCATTGGTTATTATTCTTTATTTCCTGATTTATTCTCTAGTTTATCATATATTTTGTCAGCTTCTTGTTGTAAAGTTTCCATTAGCTTTCTATTTTTCTTACTTCGACTTCCATATAACCTAGCACTAAAAACAGTGATAATCTCTAATACATCTGTAGCTAATTCTTCCTCAAAACTAGGTTGTTCCCCTTTATGAATAATTATTATTTCTATTCCTTGTAATTCACATAAAGAGAATACTAACTCACTTCCAAACCTCAATAATCTATCTTTTGTTGTTAGGACTAAGCGCTTCATTTTTCGGTGGAGAATCATTTCTAAAAGCCTTTGTAGACCTTTTTTTCTCTAATTCATTCCCGAACCCAGATCTCTAATTGTTTGAGTTCGCCAGCCTTTTGCTGCACAATAAGCTTCTAGTAATTCTTGTTGTCTATCTAAGTCTAACTTTTGGTCGTTACTGCTAACTCTGGCATAACAAACAGTTGCATAGTCGTTATTTTCTGCGTTGAGTAGCTTACCTACTTCATAGTATCTTGTGCCTCCTTTAGTTTTACGATCTCGAACTAATTCCCCGCTCTTTTCCCAACGTCGTAGTGTTTCTATCGATACCCCTAACAACTCAGCAGCTTCACCTATCTTGACGAATCTTTTAGTCATAACACAAGATTATACAAGATATGTAGAGATTAGTCTAGATTATTAGCGACTGTTACTTACCCTTCTATTCCTTCAGGTTCGATCGTCTCGATCGCCATATCTCGCACGACAGCAGCAGATGGACCTACATTACACCATTGAACCATTTGCTCGACTGCTTTTGCTTCTCCTTCAAAAACTGCCTCTACTCCACCGTCAAAACGATTTAGCACCCAGCCGTTAATTGCTAATTTCCTGGCTTGGTGCAAGGTAGAGATGCGATAGCCAACTCCCTGAACTTTACCAGAAATAAGGACGCGAATGCATTTAAGTTTTGGGGTCTTGTCTTCCATTTTGGCAGGTGTTATTTATGTAATCCTTAATTTTTCTAAAACTGGTTTGGTGGATACTACGTGACGGTCTAAGCCTAGTTTTTTGGGTTCTATTCCTAAAGCCAAACCAATTAACTGAGGTAAATGTAGCACGGGAATACCTAAAGAGTTGCCAATTACCTTTTCTACTTCTGGCTGCCTAGAATCGAGATTGAGGTGGCACAGAGGACAGGGTGTTACCATACAATCAGCACCAGCATCTTTTGCTTCTTGGATGTGGTTTCCTGCCATTTTAAAAGATTGTTCGGTTGCATAACTAGCTAAAGGCCAACCGCAGCATTGAATCCTTCCTCGATAATAAATGGGATTTGCACCGAGAGCAGAGAAAACATTTTCCATCGATCGCGGGTTAAAAGGATCGTCATATGGTAATGATTTTTGCGCTCTGAGCAGGTAACATCCATAAAAAGCAGCACAATTTAAGTCTGTAAGTTGGTGCTGTACTTTTTCTCGCAGCTTATCTAGTCCGTAGTCTCCTACTATAGCCCAGAGAAGATGTTTGACTTCGCTACTACCTCGGTAGGGAGAGCAATTTTCTTTGCTTAAAAAACTGTTAACTTTTTCTAAATAGTCAGGATCTCGTTCTTTGGCTTCTTTGAGGCGATCGTCTACGTGACCGATAACTCCCTGACAGGTGCTACAGTGGGTGAGCAGGGGAAGATTGAGAGATTCGGCTAAGGCGATATTGCGCGCGTTAACTGTATCTTCTAGTAGCTGAGAATCTTCTTTATAAGTACCCGAACCGCAACAAGCTGCTTTTTTTAGTTCAATTAATTCAATTTCTAGCCTTTCGGTTATTGCTGCTGTAGATTGATATAATTCTCGACAGGCTCCTTGAGCGACGCAACCAGGATAATAAGCGTATCGAAGCATTTTAGATTTTTACAATTCAAACGGTGTGATTCTCGCTAATTAAGCTAATTTAGCACACTCTTAGGGGAGTGTGGGGAGAGGGGGAGAGTGGGGAGAGTGGGAGAGGGGGAGAGTGGGAGAGTGGGAGAGTGGGAGAGTGGGGAACAGGGGAGCAGGGGGAGTAGAGGAGAATAACAGATAGCAAACAGCTAACAGCCAACAGCTAACAGCCAACAGCAAATAGCCAGATGTTTAAAAAAATATATTTGTATAGCATAGTTGCTTACAATTTGTCGCTAACCTATAGTTAGATTTTCATAAAAAAATTGAACTAGCTTTACTGTTTAATAGATGCTATTTAACCCAGCTAACGCAACCTACTGGATTTTTCTGGCGATCGGAATTATCTTGTTTTTGTTGACGATTTTTTCTGGCGGAAGCGGCGAAGATATAGAAATTGATATGGACGCAGACGCAGATATAGATGCAGAGGCTGAATTAGGTTCTGTAGAGATTTTAGGATGGCTAGGAATTGGTAAAGCACCTCTGATTTTGTTATTGGCTGTAGATTTTAGCCTCTGGGGAGCGATCGGCTGGATGCTCAATGTTGGGGTTGGAAATCTTATAGGTACTATTCCCACGGGTTTTTTGGGGTTGGGAGGAGTTATTCTCATATCTTCTGCTGCTGCAAGTTTATTTGTGGGAAGTGTCATATCTAACCCTCTGGGGAAAATTTTCGCTTCTTTTTCAGACGACACTAGCAGCGATCGCTTTATAGGTTGCGTCGGTACGGTCACTTCTAAACAAGTACCCTATGTTAATTCTCGCCGAGTGGGTCAAGTAGACGTGTTCGATCGCGCGCGTAATTTAGTCACCATTAGCGTTACTTTACCTCAATGGGCGGAGATAGTGCCCGAACGAGGAGAAAGAGTTTTGATCGTCGATCGAGAAAAAAATCATTATGCAGTCATCGCTAAAGATAGTTCTGACGAACAGCGATGGCTAGACGATCGCAGCCAAATAAGAAATTCGCAATAGGAACTCAAAATTATGCTGTTTTGGCTAACTTTTATTCAATCATTACCCCCAATTTATTTTACTGAAATAACCACAAGCGATCGAGAAATAAAAGGTAATTATTCTATGAATACTCAACAAGATTTAATAGCACAAACCGCCCAAAGTTCATCTTTTCAGATCGATTTACCCCAAATTAGTGGCATGGGTGGAGCGCTTTTCTTTCCTGGTCTGATTGGAGGTTTAGTTGTTTTATTACTTCTTGCTATTTGGGCTTATACGAGGGTTTATGTAATTACTCCCAACAACGAAGCCTTTGTGAGAACGGGGGGAGTAGTGCTTAAAAATAAAACAGTAATTCTCAACGGCGGTTGTGTGGTTTTACCTGGATTTCACGAAATAACTCGCGTACCTTTGCGAGAGATTTATATTGACGTCGAACGCACTGGAAAACTAGCAGTTCGCACCCAAGACTATTTGCGTGCCAATATGCGCGTAACTTTTTACGTTTGTATTAATGCTAAAGAAGAAGATGTTTTAGTTGCTGCAGCTAGATTATCCAAACAAGGAAAAATTTCAGAAAATGATATTAAAGAAGCACTAGAGAAGCGGGCTGACGATGCCATTCGCGCTGCGGCAAAACGCAAGAGTATTGCAGAAATTGATTCGGATAAATTAGGCTTTGCCGATGAAGTTTTAAACTTGATTCAGCAAGATTTGAAAAAAGTCGGTCTGACTTTAAACAATATTGCTATTTCGGAAATAGAAGAAAGCGACACTTACGACGAAAATAATTTCTTCGACGCTCAAGGAGTCAAACTCAGAACCGAAACTATTCAACGTTCCATCAAACAAAAGTTAGATGTAGAACTAAAAACAGAGCAAGAGAAAAAAGAACTAGAATTGACTACAAAAGTAGCGATCGAACAGCGAGAACTAGAAGCAGAAAAAAAATCACTAGAAATTAGTCAAGAGAAAGAAGAAGCCAAATTAAACCAAGAGAAAGAAATTGAATTTCTCAAAGCACAACAAACAAGAGAAATTCAAGAGTCTCAAGACCAAGAAGCAGCAAAAATAGAACGCAATAAAATTTTGCAGGAAAAAGCAGTTGAAGAAGAAAAAATTCAACAGACACTAGCAGTAGAACAAAGTCAAATTCAAGCAAATATTGCTCTAGAAGAACGAAATAAAGAATTCAAAGTAGCACAAATTCAGCAAAAACAAGAATCAGAGGTTGCAGAAATTAATCGTCAAAAAACCATCGACGCATCCCGTTTAACAGCGCAGATAGAAATAGCCGAAGCAGAAAAAGAATCCCAAATAGCCAAAGAAGACGCAGCGATCGCCATAGCTGAGAAAAGTCGCGATCGCTTCGTTGCTGAAGCAGAAAGAGCGCAAGCAGAAGCTGCAGTAGTCACAGCTACAGAAGTAGAAAAAGCCGAAAGAGATCAGCGTCTGTCTACGATCGCAGCTCAACAAGAAGCACAAAAAATTCGCATTAAAGAGCAAAACGTCGTCGAAATCGATCTATTTCGTCGCAAGCGTCAAGCAGAAATAGCTCGTCAAGCAGCAGAATTAGAAGCTCAATCTATCCGCACCCTTGCCGAAGCCAATCAATATAAAGTATTGGCTGAAGCGGAAGGTAAAAAGGCTCTGATTCAGGCTGAAAATGCCCTCTCCGACGCAAATCGCAATGCGGAACTCATAAAAGCCATTTGGCCTGATTTAGCGCCTCAAATGCCAGAAATAATCAAATCTCTAACACCTCAACCTGGAGTTTTAGGGGATGCGCGGATTTACTCTTTTCCTGGTGCTAATGGGAATGGCAGCAATGGAGCAGGAAATGGCAGCGAGATTAGTAAACTGCTACTTTCTACCAGCGGTCTGTCTTTAGTTAATACCTTGCTAGATGAAGGAAAATTAGCAACTCTGATTAGTCAAATTAAGCGATCGCTCAGTTCGGAGAATGAAGTAGCTGAAGATGTCAAGAAAGTAGAATCAGCAAAAGTTTCTCCCTCTCAAAAGGTTCAGAAACCTTCTCAGATATCTAAAACTCCGTCTTTACCTAGGACAAATACAGAAAGACGGGGAGATGTTCCACCAGCAAGTTAACAATAACTCTCTTTTGTCACGGTTAACGTAGAATCGATAGACGACTGCCAAGCGAAGCTGAGTAGGAATATGCCTGTCGTGCTGGAACTATTACTCCCTTGCATTTTGGCAAATCTATCCCTCGAAATAAAAAACCTCAGTTTGATAGCTGAGGTTTTGTATGAGGAGAAATTTAATGTCAATGGGAGATACCGATGCTGATGTTAGAAAAAATCTATCTTAAAAGTTTTTGTTAACACTTACGCATAGAAATTCAATCTGCTCGTAATCCGATAAAACTTAAGCGAGAAAACCTAACTTCTTACCGTTGTCGCGAGCCGTTCTGATGAGGTTCTGTCTGGTAGTGCGCTCTATGCCAATGCTATTGCAAAAATTAGTAATTGCCTTAGAGTGCAAAGCAATAGCCTGACCGCGAAGCTTGTTGAATTTGGCTTTTCCTGTAAAAGTGCGAGCTAGTACGACGATAGGTGCAAACATTCTTAACTTCCTTTTGTTACCTTATGTAAATAAGTATAACAGTTTTGTTACATTGACGCAATAAAGGTTGACACAAAAAGTTAATAGTAGTAATAAAATGTGCTTATCAGAGTTGGTTTGTGGAGTCAGAAGAGAACAATTATGAAATTAGTTTAAAAGTTTTTTTATTACTTAAAATACCTTAAACACGAACCTGAAGGGAAAGTCCAGGCGCAGTGACAATTTGGAGCTTTAATCTTTTAAGATTTCTTCGTAGTTAGTTGCTTAAGTTTGAAGTTTATTTAAAGCAAAAGCATCTAGCTTTAACAAAAAAATATGAAAAATATGTAGCAATATATTTAATTCAAAGAGTAAAGTAGAATTACCTAGTTGAGCAATAGCTTATAAACAAAAGGATATTAATCTGGCAATATTCGTTGCCAAAATGAATGATTGCTGTATCGAAATAATCGAAACACAAATCTGGATACAATTTGTTAAAGTTTTTTTAGTCAGATAAAGGAGTCATAAAAATATTCTCAGATTCGGGAATATATCAATTTTTTTTGGGCTTTACAAGATTTTTCTTAATTAAAATAACCGTATTTAAATAATTTTTAAACACATGAAAATACTATTCTTTAATAGTTTAAGATTTCGCATGCCAACTCTGGTTTTAGCAGGGACAGTTCCTTTAATGTTAGGAATGATGTTTTATGCCAGAGAACGGGGCATCGAAAAAATTCGCATTGAAGCTGAAGAAAATTTAATTTTAAAAACTGATTTATTATCTGAAGGTGTATCAAGATGGAACGAATCCAATATTTTAGCTCTAACTAATCTCAGCGATCGATCTGATATTATTAGCATGAAACCTGAACGACAAAAAGAAGGACTAAGGAAACTAACTAAAAACTATCAGCATATTTATCTAGCTATGACCATAGATAAATCTGGTTGGAATGTAGCTCGTAGCGATAATAAAACATCTAAATATTACGGAGATCGTCAGTATTTTCAAGCGGCAATAGCAGGTAATAATATTAGTTATCAAACTCTTATTAGTCGTACCAGTAAAAAACCAGCTTTATGTATTTCTACACCTATTCGCTCAGAACAAATAGTGCTTATCGGAGTAACAACAATATGTACTAGTCTCAATGTTTTAAGCAAGCAAGTAGGTAAACTTAGATTTGGTCAAACTGGTTATGCTTTTGTTGTCGATCGTGATGGTCAAGTATTAGCTCATGGAAATCCCAAATATCTTTCGGGAGAGGGACTAACTGATTTGAGCAATTATCCACCAATTAAAAATGCTTTAGAAAATAATATTGGAGAATTACACTTTAACGATCGCCAGAGAAAATGGGTTTCAAATACTACTCGTTTAGAAAATGGTTGGATAGTCGGGATTATTCAAGAAGAAGCCGAATTTTTCCAAAGTAAAAGAGACTTTCAACGTTTAGTTTTGTTTGTGGTTTTGATTGCGGTTGGTGGTGTGAGCATTGTCACTTGGTTTGTAGCAGAGCGTCTGATTAAACCAATTAGTAATTTAACTAAAGAAGCCCTGGCAATTAGTAATGGCCAATTAGATCGCAAAGTACAAATTAATCGTAATGATGAATTAGGAATTTTAGCTAATTCTTTTAATCACATGGGGACTCAACTCAAACAATCTTTTTCTACTTTAGAGCAGCGCATTGAAGCACGGACCATCTCACTTGAACTCGCTGTAAAAGAAGCTGAAACTGCAAAAGAAGAAGCTCTCGCCGCTAATCAAGCTAAAGATGATTTTTTAGTGAACATTTCTCACGAACTTCGCAGCCCTCTTAATAGTATTTTAGGTTATACAAAATTAATTTTGGGGGGTAACAATCTCCATACTTCTCAAATACTCAGTTTACAGATTGTCAAACAAAGCGGAACTCATTTATTGACCTTAATTAACGATCTTTTAGATTTTTCTAAATCTAAAGCTGGCAAAATGCAACTCAATTTTACTCAATTTAACTTGTTGGAATTTATCGAAGTTGTCACAGGTATCGTCGAGATGCAAGCCAGAGAAAAAAGCTTACCATTTAAATATCAAGTTATTGGGGATCTACCTAGGGGAATAAGAGGTGACGAACAAAGATTGCGACAGATTTTGCTGAATTTGTTAACTAATGCCGTCAAATTTACCGAGCGGGGTCAGGTGTTTTTAAGAGTTAAGCAGATCCATAGGCAAAACAATCGCTCTGAAATACGTTTTGAAGTAATTGACAGTGGGGTAGGAATAAGTTCGAGTAAGTTAGAAAAAATTTTTCAACCTTTTGAACAAGTTGGGGATTCAGAAACTTTTAGAGCTGGCACGGGTTTAGGGTTATCTATTAGCCAAGAATTAGCTCAGCTGATGGGGAGCAAAATCCAAGTTAAAAGTGAGTTGGGTCAGGGTTCTGTTTTTTCTTTTGATGTTATTTTCGATGTGGTTGAATTAGGAGATTTTGAAAATATTAAAGCAAAGAATAGTCAAATCATCGGTTATAAAGGCCATCAACAATCGAAAATTTTAGTAGTAGACGATCGCAAAGAAAATCGTTTATTATTACTAAATCTTCTCGAAGCAAAAGGTTTTAAAGTTTTTGAAGCCCAAAATGGTAAAGAAGGTTTAGAGATGGCTTGTGAAATTCAACCCGATCTGATCTTGACCGATTTACTAATGCCTGTCAAAACTGGCTTAACTATGGTTTTAGAACTAAGAGAAATATCAGAATTTAAAAATCTCCCGATTATTAGTCTTTCTGCAAGTGCCGAAATAATGTCTAAGCAAAGCTTGAGTGTCGGCTGTAATGCCCTTTTACCTAAACCTATTGAAGAAGAAAAATTATATGCTTTGTTACAAAAATATTTAGATCTCAAGTGGATTTTTGAGTCTGAATCTATTGCCGATTCTATAGTTTAAGTAGTCGGGAGAGCCAGAAACTAAAATGTCAAGTTGGTGCCCCACTCAATACTGTTCGGTTAAGCCACAATTCTTTGGGGCAGGGATTAATGGGGGCATTGGTGTGGAATTTCCATCCCTATGGAGCTAAACCCCGTTCACAAAACTCTGCACAGATCTCACGTTTATGGATCGATGGCGACTTTTGTTATCATAACAACTGGCTGCAGTTGAGTACCGAGATTTTGAGCAAACAGCAAACAGCCAACAGCAAACAGCCAACAGCCAATAGCAAATAACAAGTCAGCACCCCGCACTCTTCGTGACGGGGCTTCGTGCCTCGAAACAATAGTTAGCTGACCAGCTTAAGCTCTTTTTAGAACTACGTTATTGGCAAGAGTTAAAGACCTACCTTGGAATGCGTGCCAGTTTCAAGCTCTAGAACCGAAAAGTTAAACAGTTGTACGAGGGGTAAAACAGTGCTTTTTGGATAGTACCGACCAATAACTTTAGCGAGGCAAACATTACACGAAAGTAGAAGAGACAAAACCATGTCTAACTTTGTTTTTGTTCTAGATACCAACAAGCAACCATTAACTCCTTGTACTCCAGGAATGGCTCGTAGCTTGCTAAAAGCGGGTAAAGCTGCGGTATTTAAACAGTATCCATTTACAATTATTCTTTATAAGGTAGTCAACAAACAAGAAGTTAAACCATGCCTACTTAAATTAGACCCAGGTAGTAAAACCACAGGGTTAGGAATCTTGCAAGGGAACAAGCTTATCTGGGCTGCTGAATTAACACATCGCGGACAACAAATAAAAGACGATCTAGAATCGCGTCGTTCTTTGAGAAGAGGTCGTAGGACTAGAAAAACTAGATACAGACAACCTAGATTTCTCAATAGAACCAGACCAAAAGGTGGCTCTGCTCCTAGTCTAGAGCATCGGGTTTTAACTACATTAACTTGGGTAAATAAATTAATTAAATTCTGTCCTATTAATTCAATAGCGACAGAATTAGTCAGGTTTGATACTCAGAAAATAAACAATCCTGAGATATCAGGAACGGGGTATCAGCAAGGAACACTCTATCAATACGAAGTTAGAGAATACTTGTTAGAAAAGTTTAATCGTACCTGTGCTTATTGTGGTGTTAAAGATGTTCCTTTAGAAGTTGAGCATATAGTACCCAAGTCAAAAGGTGGAAGTAATCGAATATCTAACTTAACTATTGCTTGTGTACCATGTAATCAAACTAAATCTAACAGAGATATTAAAGACTTTTTAGCAAATAAACCATCTTTGCTTCATCGAATATTATCCCAAGCCAAAGCTCCATTAAAAGATGCCGCAGCAGTTAACTCTACTCGTTGGAAATTATTTAATAGTCTTAAAGAAACTGGTTTACCTGTAACAACTGGTACGGGAGGACAAACTAAGTTTAATCGCACTACTCAACAACTAGAAAAACGTCATTATTTGGATGCTGCTTGTGTGGGGAATACTCCTGATTTAGAGATACTGACCCAACAACCATTACTAATAAAATGCGCTGGTCATGGTCAACGACAAGTTATTCATGTCAATAAACATGGTTTTCCCAGACTAAACAAAACAGGAACCAAGGTGAGAAAAGCAGCTTTAATTAAACAAGTTAAAGGCTTTCAAACTGGAGATATTGTTAAAGCTGTTGTCACTCGCGGAAAAAAAGTTGGTTCTTATTTAGGGAAAGTAGCTGTTAGAAGTAGTGGGTCATTTAATATCAAAACTCTAAACGAAACAGTACAAGGAATTAGTTATAAATACTGCATTTCTATACACCGAAAAGATGGTTATGTTTATGGATTTTAATTTCACAGCGGTTAAAACCGCTCG
>JASJDA010000169.1 GCA_030065755.1 Prochloraceae cyanobacterium
TAGCTGAGAAAAGTTAGAACTTTAGTACTACTATACTGGAAACTTGGGAGTTAAGTTTTTAGCTGGCGCGCCGCTACGCGGATCCCTTCGGGATCGCCAGTTAAAAAACGTTTCCATCTACTGATGATTTAACCTCGTGTTTGTCTACTACTTTCTTAAGAATGATGGTAAAGGGATATTGCCTAAATACCGCAGCTTTACCGGCCTTGAGCAAGCTACGAGCCATTCCTGGAGTACAGGGGGCTAATGGTTGCTTGTTGGTATCTAGAACAAATACAAAATTAGACATGGTTTTGTCTCTTCTACTTTCGCGTAATGTTTGCCTCGCCAATGTTACTAGTCGGTACTTTCTCAAAAGCACTTTCTTGCCCCTCGTAGGAATGTTTAACTTTTGAGTTCTAGAGCTTGAAGCTGGCACGCACTTCAAGGTAGGAACTTTAACTCTTGCTAATAACGTAGTCAGTTAAGACTTAGGCTGGTCAACTAACTGAAGAGGAGGCACGAAGCCCCGCTACTTCAGTGCGGGGTGCTGACTCAGAGGATTGAATATCGATCGTATTTTTTATTTTCTCTGCCATAAACTTTTATAAAATCAACTAGACGCTTCCAGAGAGACTATTACGCGGATCCCGCAGGGCGCGAGACGGTCAAAAACAGTTGCTGCGGAGGCACAGCAGCAACTGTTTTTGACTGCACGCCCCGCACAGAGGTGCTTAGCACCTCTACCTTTGAGTGGTTTAAATTTAACTCAACTGTGCCACTATTTGATTTTCGAGGAGGTTTTCTTGTACGAGCAAGTCTTCAACGTTAAGGCGCAAAAAACGCTCGTCGTCAACCCAAAACTGTAGTTTAACGCGATCGCTTCCTGGATTTCCTGAAGGATTTAGCCGAGCAATAGTTCTCGCACCGTCAGAATCATTGAGCGATCGAACCGCACTAGAACCATTATCGAGAGAACGAGTTACTAAGCGATCGCCGTCAAAATAGACCTCAGTTGCTCCTGTTTCGGCTCCTAATTCCCCAATAATTAACTCGATGCTGGGTTGATCTTCCACAGAAGCTCCTAGAGTTAATTCTACTCGATTACTCATTGGGTAAGGCTGTCCGGTTTTAATAATAGGGTGCCAACTGTGAGAATTTTTTCGTTTGTTCCAATAGCGGATACCGTAACTGTGGTAGAGAAAGTCTTTAATTTCAAATCCTTGCGTTAGTTGCAGCGCACCAGCAGCAATAGCTTCAAAAGGACGTGAAGAGTGAATCTTGTCTTTGTCAAAATATTGTTGCACCCAGTTTTGCACTGCGGGAATTTGTACCGTACCTCCCACTAATAAAACTGCATCAATATCCTTACTTTCTATACCTTGTCGCCTTCCTTGCTGCAAAACTTGGGTCATTAGTTCGTCTAATTGCTCGAAAAACTGCTGTTTTTGCAAAATTGATTCAAAGCGATCGCGATCTAATTCCAATTCGTAACTCTCAAAAGTTTCGTCGTTAAAATAAACCTCTGTTGCTTGTAATTGAGAAGATAGCTGAATTTTCAAGCGTTCCGCTAAGCGGGTTGTCAAAGGGGATTTTGGCAACCCTTGAGTTTCTACAAAATAATCTACCAACCAGTTATCCAAGTCGGAACCGCCTAAATTTTGCCCTGCTTTAGCCAATACGCGAGCAGTTTTTGTTTTTTGCTTAGAATTATTTCCCAGTAATTTTTCTCCCCACTTGAGGATAAAACCTTGGGCTTCGGCTCTACTGTCTATATTTAACTGTACTAAGGATATATCTAGAGTTCCACCGCCAAAATCCACTACCAGTAACAAATCTCCTTCAGCAGTTCCATATCCCAAAGCAGCAGCAGTTGGTTCGTCCAACATTCTCACCTGTTCGACAGACCAAGATTGACAAACTTGACTCAACCAGAGGCGATAGGCTTCAAAGCTATCTACCGGTACTGTCAAAATTAGAGAGTTGGGATTTTCTTGTGTTTGTGCTTTTAGTTGTAAGAGCAAATCTTGCAAAAACCACTCGCCAACCTGCTCGAATGTTACTGTTGTCTCCTCTAGTTCTGGCAAAAACCCCTGAATTTGGGCTCCAATTCCCCGTTTAAAGCTGCGGAAAAAGCGAGGATCTTTACTTAAGTCGAGTCCGCGATCGCGCACTGCTTGTCCCAACACCACTTTTCCCTGACGAGCGTCCTCTACATAGACTAAGCTAGGAATAAGAGGAGGATTTTCTCCTATTTGCTGAGAAAGACCTGGCACCTTAACAGTCTCTGGTTGTTCGGTAGCCAAATTCCAGCGAGCAATTACTGTATTACTTGTTCCAAAATCAATTGCGTAGGACACAATACCTGTTTTAGACATGCAAATTTACTCTTATGTTGATAAATATCAATTACATTAAATAAATATTACATCTTAAATAAAAATCATTACTTTATGTAGGTATTAAAGATTAAGTTAAAATTATGAAATACACAAAGCTTCTGCGAAACGCAATCACCCATTTAACAGCACTTTTACTGGGAGGAGCGATCGTATTTGGAGGCATAAAAGTACTCTCTACTGAAGCCAAACCAGACTCAGCACTGATGCAGGTAAACGCTCGGGAGACAACCCAGGTTGTGGCTCGAACTATCCCTACACAAAGCCCTCAGAGCTTCGTTGCCACAGCAGTAGCTCGTACTGGACCGGCAGTAGTACGTATTGATACAGAAAGAATTGTTCGCCGTCCCTCCGCTGCTTATCCCTTTTATGAAGGGGATTCTTTTTTCGAGCAGCAATGGAAATTTCAAGAACCTCCAGAAACTTTAGAGGGTATAGGGTCTGGTTTTATCATTGACAAAAGTGGCATAATTCTCACTAATGCTCACGTAGTGGATAAAGCAGATAAAGTAACGGTAATTCTTAAAGACGGTCGTAAGTTTGAAGGTCACGTTAAAGGTACGGACGAGTTAACGGATTTAGCTGTAGTTAAGATTAATCCTGAAAGGCAAAAGCTGCCCGTTGCACCTCTAGGAAATTCCTCCGACCTGCGCGTGGGAGATTGGGCGATCGCTGTAGGCAACCCAGTAGGATTAAATAATACAGTTACTCTAGGCATTATCAGTACCCTCGATCGCTCTTCAGACGATGCAGGTATTCGCGACAAGCGCATCGATTTTCTCCAAACTGATGCAGCAATTAATCCTGGGAATTCTGGCGGCCCTCTGTTAAACTCTCAAGGAGAAGTAATCGGTATTAATACTGCTATTCGTACTGATGCTCGCGGCATTGGTTTCGCTATTCCTATTAATAAAGCTAAATCTTTTAAAGATATATTAGCAGCAGGAAAACAAGTCCCTCATCCTTTTGTGGGAATTCAAATGCGCGACATTACTCCTGAATTGGCACGAGAAGTCAATCAAGATCCTAACTCTTCTATAATTTTGCCTGAAATTGAAGGGGTTTTAGTGGTAGGAGTTTTGCAAGATACTCCAGCAGAAAAAGCTGGAATTCGACGAGGAGACACCATTATCCGAGTAAGTAACCAAAGAATTACAAAAGGCTCTCAAATACAGAAAATTGTCGAAAAAAGAGGGGTTAACCAGAATCTCAACTTTGAAATTAGACGGGGCGATCGAACTATTGAGCTGACTGTAAGGACTGCTCAATTAGAAACAAATTCCTGATTGACCAGAAATGGTGATTAAAAGATAACCCAATTGGTTATCTTTTAGTTTTTTATAGTATATTTGCACTGAAAAAGGGAACAGAAAATAGGAGTGAAAAATATCGAGCCTATTTAACTGTTCCCTTTTCCCTATTCTCTGTTTCCGCCAGTCTGCAGATGGTAAATTTGAGAAAATCATTTAACCCTCGATCGCCCTTGAAAAAAAGTCTATTTTATTTTTAAGTTAATTAATTAAATACATAGAAATACTATTAAGTTGTAGGTCTGCATTTACTTAAGACTATCTCTTTTTTATATATGAGCTTTATATGATGTTGATTGATATTTCCTATGATTTTTATATGAGTTTTTGACGTTAAAAATAAAACGTAAAAACGATACTATTGATTTTAAAGGTGGAATTAATAGCTCGCAATTGCATTTTTCAATAATCAGTTTGTTTTTCTAAATCTGTGAAACCTTTCCCCCACTATTGAACTAAAAGCCTATGAAAATTCTTATTTACTAAATTAGTCTTTTTTTCAGGATAATAGATAGATCTTTTTTCCCGCTATAGACATCTACAAGATGTAAATTAATGTAAAAAAAATGTCCGACTTTACATAAAAAGTAACCTGTAATTACGAAGCGTAAATTTTAAGCAAGTTAGCAGTTATCAATAAGAACTTAGAGCTATTCAAGAAGGTTGTGATGGTGAAAACTTTAAAGCAAGCATTACAGGATAAAAAATCTCAACAAAGCACGATATACGAGTTGGAAAAATACTGGAGTTCTCGTATTGAGAAGGAATATTGTCAAGGTAGCCAACAAGACAAAAAAAGTATAATTACTTGGCTAATAGGCGAATTTGCCACAAACGAAGGATTGACAGTACGAGAATTGAAGATCGCCAAGCAAGCGATGGACTATCGCTATCGTATTTTGCAACAGCGTTACTTAGGATTAAGTCCAAGTCAAGCTTATCGCAACCTCATCGATCGCCTTAGTTCACCAGTGATTTTACGTCAGAAAATTCGCTGTTGGGTATCGATGAGCAGGGAAAGACAAAGAGCGGTAGTAGATGTAATTCAAGAAGTAGTCCAGGAGATGTTAAATAGCGATCGCTACATACAAGAAAAAATTAGCGAGATTAGTAAATGTACTCAAAAAAGTAGTTTGCGCAATAGCTTACTACTTGCCAACATTGAAGAATATTGTTTGCGTCCCGTTCGCAATCAGCCCTTGCTACTGTATAGACTAATTAATTTTATGAGTCGTCAAAGACGAGGAGGGATGACTCAAGTACCTAAAAAGGAACAGGTGCGTTTAATTTCGGAGGAAATCTGTTCTGCTGAAAATGACTCTAGGGTTAGTTTAGTCGATCGAAAAGCGATCTTTTCTTATGAAGAGAGCCAAAATAGTCAAGAACAACGATCGCTCTTAGCAAAGGTAGCGCGAGAATTTGAGTTATATTTAGACGAATTGGTGGATCCTTTAGCCGCTAATTGGCTCGCACTTTATCTAGAAGGTCATTCTCAAGAGGCGATCGCCGAAATTTTAAATTTGCCTATTAAGAAAGTTTACCGACTGCGGGAAAAGGTTAGCTATCATGCAATGCGAGTTTTTCCTCTTAAAAGAAACCCCGATCTAGTTGCTCAATGGTTAGAAATTTCTTTGCAAGAACACAATCTCGGATTAACTCCTCAACAGTGGAAGCTATATTGGCAAAATTTGAGTCCAATTCAACGACAGTTGATTAATGACTTTAAGCAAGGCAAGACACCGCAAGCAATCTGCGAACAGCTTGATTGGAAAATGAATCAAGTTATAGGAGAATGGAGTAAGATATACTTTGCAGCTAGAGAGCTAAGAACTGCTTCAGTTAGTTATAATTAAGTCAATTCTATTGATTGAGCTTTAGCAAAAAAGTAGTATATATTATTCTAACCTGGAGTTCCCAGACCAATTTAATATGTCCTTACCTAGCCGATTCCCCCAATCTTATAATACCTTCGATCCGAAAAATCTCAACTTACAATTAAAATCAATATTTTGGTTAATTGAATCGCTGGTACCTTTGGACTATTGCATACAACATAAAATTCTACCTCTAGTTCTAATACAAAATTGTTTGACTCTGGGAATAGTAAATCAAGACGATCGAGTTGCATTAGATGCCGCATTAGATAATATTTATCCCATCCTCAATTCTCATAAATATACTCTCAAACTTCAGTGCCTGGAACTGAAAACTTATCACTCTATTGTTTCAGAGTATATCAAACATAGCGATCCCGCCCAACTGGAAAAGCTCAATCAATCCGATATAAAAACAATAGAAAATGAAATAAATACGCAGCAAGGGCACAATCTCAACCCACATAAAAATGATAGCGAGATCGAACAGCCCAAAAATATAGAAAAATTCACAAGTGCTAACGAGAGAACAACACTTATTGTCGAAGAACCAGAAGATTTTGCCCAAAAACTAGGCAAACGCACTCTACAACATACATCCGATCGGAGACAAATTAACGAGCGAACGACTATTATTTTAGATCCTTTAGAAGAGGAAAATCCACAAGAATCACAAGAAGATGTAATCGATTTCTCTCCACTGATTCATCCAAAAATCAACGAACAAAAGACTATTATTGTAGATACTCCCAAAGAGTCAAGAAAGCAACAATCAAAAGAAGAAGGCTCGGATATATCTCTATCTATCGACACTCAGATAGAGGAGATAAAAACTCTAGAAATAGACAATTTAAAAGTAAACCCAAAAACAACTCAATACTTTCCTCCTATTGAAGAATTAGATAAAGAATTTGCTGAAAATTCTTTGCACAAACCCTTATGCTCTGAAGAGCGATCGAGCCAATTAAACAATGTTAATAACCTAACACCTCACCAGTTATGGCAAGAGTTAATGGAGACAATATTACAAGGAGGAATTGGGGAGATTTCTTTAGAGCAAAATGAAGAGAGCGGCAGTCTCATTTGCACTCAAAATGGTATTTTGTGCTTGTCTTTTAATAATGTAACTCCACAACTACATCAAGGTTTATTGCAAGAGTTAAAGGAGTGGGCACAATTACCGCCAGTTCCAGTATTTAAACTAAAAAAACTAGAAATTGAGCAATTTCACGATCGAGAACGTCTTTTAATCTGCTTGCAGTTTAGTCCTAGCAAGTATGGAGAAGAAGCAAAACTTCAGGTATTGCGGGGTAAAGCATTAGAATTTTATCAACAAAAACAAATAGACGAGATAGGTCAAGAAGCTTTACAGTACGCTCGAAAACTAGAACGAAAATTGAAACAAATAAATAATCTTTCTCAAATCAATCCTTCTCGGTTAAATGCATTAAGTTCCCTTCAGGAAATGCACGCAAAGATCGATCGACATTTAAGATTATTGTCTCAAAAATAATTTATATTAGAGAAAAAAAAACAATCCTCCGGATTAGAATTAAGAGAGGATTGTTTTGCGAGTCGATCGAGCTACTTTAGGAATTTTCACCTAATACGTCTTTTTTGATGGAATCAAACTCATCCATCAATTCTTTGCGAGTTGAGGCTTTAAGTAGATAGCGTCCAACAAACCAAATACTGTAACCAAGTCCGACCAATTCTAACAATGGTGCTAATACTGGTATGTGGTTAATTGCATCTAGAAGTGCGAAGGTTATGTAAACGGCAATAGCGCCAACAATAAATAAACCAGAGACAGTTAGTATATTTTTGTTGTCTCCAATTAACTTAGTTATTGCAGAAAATGAATCTTGAATTTGTGCTAGTGCTTGTTCTACTTGTGCTTGACTATTGTTTCCAGAAGGTGCTAGTTGGCCACCTGGTTCGGTACTAATATTGGAAGCTATAGTTGAAGCTTGCTGTTTTTCTGCAACTTTAGTTTCTTGTGGAACTCCAGATTCCATATTTTACCTATCCTTATCTTTAGATGTCGAATTATATTAACGAGCAAGTAGTCTGCCAGAAAATAGGCAGAAAGACTTTTTGCCCATCATATCAAAGACTTTTGGTTTGTTGATGGATCGAAGATCAATGCTGTTAACGGTTTGTTATATTCGCGAGTGAAATTTGGCGATCGCCCCGTAAGAGAGGGGGTGAGTTCAAAAGACAAGCTTCGCGAATGCCCAACCACTCTTATTTTAAATTGAGATAGTTAATTCTAGCTAGAAGCTAAGACTCGTTCTTGTTGAGAGGAGAAGGAACTATCTTTACCTGAGTGGCGACAGTAAATTTCGCAGGAATTATTAGGACTTTCGATTAATTTTATTTTATCTAGTTCCGCACCAAGCTCTCGAATAGGTTCTTGCAATAGCTTGGCAATATAAATAGCGATATTTTCTGCTGTAGGAACTACTTTAGCAAAGTAGGAAACATCTTTATTGAGAAAAGAGTGATCGAAAGGTTCGACGACAAAATCGTCTATTACCTTTTGCAAAGCCCCGAGATCCACGAGCATGCCAGTGCGAGAATCGATTTCACCAGCTACAGATACTTCTAGATGATAATTATGTCCGTGACCGTGAGGGCGAGCGCATTTGCCGTAGATTTCATAATTTTTCTCTTCGCTCAACTCCGACGATGCTAGACGATGAGCTGCACTAAAATGAGTTTTAACAGTTAAAGTTGCTTCCATTCCGTTTCCTCGATAATCAGCCCAAAGTTCGGGATGTTCAAATAGTTGAATATTTACTAGGGGCAAGTGCGGTGCTAGCTTTTGCCAAATTACCCTAGCAATATTTTCGCTAGTAGGTAGAGTTTGTTGAAATTCTGGCCAGACATCATTGAGATAAGCGTAGTCGAGTTGGCTGGTGATTTCCTCTTTTATAACTCTTTTGACGTAGGACAAGTTTTCTACCATGCCGTATTCGTTTAGTTCGCCAGCTAAACCGACATAGAGAGTGTAGTTGTGTCCGTGTCCTGGAAAGTTAGAACCAGCACCAAAGCGCTTTTGGTTTTCTGCAAGATCGAGTTCTGGCAACCAGTAACGATGACTGGCTGAAAACTGAGCCCGACGGTTAATAATGCAATGCATGAGTTCGATCGTTCGGGAAAGTTTGTAAACTTAAGTAAACTAAAGTCTCTTCCAGGATAGACTAAATTTGGCTGCGATTGAAATCAAATAAGATCCCTTAAAACAGTATTAGCTGTTTCTCGTGCTTGAAAGTGCAGTCCTCTAGCGATTCTAAATAGTTCTTTGCCCATATGCAAATAGCGATCGTCGAAACACTGGGTAAAAAATTCTAACTCGTCGATGCCATCGCCAATTCGATCGAGACAGTAGTAAAGGTTAGCAGCAATAGAAGCCAAGTTACTCGGATTAGGCAGAGATGCTAAAGCAATCTTGGCTCGATTTAGGTAGTTACGACAATCTATTAAATAACTCTCAAAAGCTTCGAGCAATTCGTCATCAAAAGGATCGGCGGCAAGTTCTTCGATGCGATCGTCTAAAGGATCGATAATTTCACACACCATCCGATTAATAGGGATATATACTTGTTTGAGCCATTCTCTCTGACGAACTTCAGCCTCTCGCACTTTTTGTCGAGTCCGCTGGTATAGATCTTGAGCGTCAGCAGTTCTTTGTTGCCGTCGGCTTGTAGAGTTATATAAATCCTGACAAGTTAGCTGTCGGTCGTAAGAGCGACGCTGTAGAGGATCTCCGAGGACTTCATAAGCAGCGTTTATTTGTACGATCTTTTTGAGATCGGCGCTTTCAGACCCAGTATCGGGGTGAAAGCGTTTAACTAAACGCCGATAAGCTCGTTTAATCTCTATTTGAGTCGCGCTCTGACTGACTTCCAGGACGTGATAGTGGTTTAGTTGTGACATTTAAATTTAGGTCAAAATTGCTTCCCGCGCTCGTTCTGGGTCTTGAAACATGGGTGTACTCAAATAGCGCTCTCCGAAACTAGGCTGAATGGCGACGATCGTCAGTCCTTGATTTTCTTTTCTTTTAGCTACAGCGATCGCGGCACACAGAGCTGCACCTGTAGAAACTCCCGACAGTATCCCTTCTTCACGGGCTATACGACGACCGTAATCCATTGCCTCTTCGTCAGTGACGCGAATTACTTCGTCAATGAGTTCGGTCTTCAGTACTTCCGGAACAAAACCAGCACCAATACCTTGTATTTTATGGGGACCAGGATTTCCCCCTGACAGTACGGGACTATTAGCCGGTTCGACCGCGATCGCCTTGAATGTTGGTTTGCGTTGTTTGAGAACTTCTGATATGCCAGTAATTGTACCGCCCGTACCAACTCCAGCCACTAGAATATCTACTTTTCCTTCAGTATCTTCCCAAATTTCTTCTGCGGTAGTCAGCCTGTGTATTTCTGGATTGGCTGGGTTATTAAACTGTTGCAACATATAGGCATTGGGAGATTGTTCCACAATCTCGCGCGCTCGACTAATAGCGCCACTCATTCCTTGAGTACCTGGAGTTAATTCTAACTGAGCCCCGTAGGCGCGCAGCATAGCACGTCGCTCCGTACTCATTGTTTCTGGCATAGTCAAAATTAGCTTGTATCCTTTAGCAGCAGAAGCCATTGCCAGACCGATCCCCGTATTTCCCGACGTTGGTTCTACCAAAATTGTTTTATCTGGGCTTATCAGTCCTTTTTGTTCTGCTACATTAATCATGTGTACCCCAATCCGGTCTTTTACAGAGGCAGCAGGATTCATCCCTTCTAATTTGAACAGAATCTCAGCTACGCAGCCTTCTGAAGTCGGAATGCGATTTAATCTAACTAGGGGGGTACGGCCGACGAGTTCTGTAATATTATTAGCAATTCTCATGATTTTCAGCAGTTATGAATTTTTTCAGTGGTAGACGAACAGTTTCCTAATTGAATCGGGCTAGCAATCTACTTTTTCTCTAATTTTATACATTATCTTTTGCAGCTAAAACAGTATCACTAACTCACAGGCGATCGAAATGACCTTAACAAATACTTTCCTCGGAACAACCGAAATCAAAGTTCCTTCTCTATGTCTCGGTACTTGGTCTTGGGGAGATAGCTTATTTTGGAACTACGGTAAAAACTACGGTAAAGTCGAAGTCGCCGAAGCCTTCAAAGCTGCTATTGAAGCAGGACTGAATTTCTTCGATACCGCCGAAGTGTACGGAAATGGCATATCAGAAAGATTACTGGGGGAGTTCGTACAAAATACCAGCCAACCAGTACAAATTGCTACTAAATATGGCCCTACCCCTTGGCGCGTTTGGGGGGATTCGGTCGCAGATGCTCTGACAGCTAGCCTCAAACGCTTGCAAGTACCCCTCGTTCCTCTCTATCAGGTGCATTGGCCCTTCACCTTTTTTATGAGTCAAGAAACCTTGATGAATGCTTTGGCGGATGAAGTTAAACAGGGAAGAATCTTGGCGGTAGGGGTAAGCAACTATTCTGCAAAGGAAATGCGTCAAGCTCATCAAATTCTAGCATCTCGCGGAATTCCTCTAGCAACAAATCAGGTCCGCTACTCCTTGTTAGCGCGGAAAATTGAGAGCCAAGGTATTCTCTATACTGCTCGCGAGTTAGGGGTAACTATTCTAGCTTACAGTCCCCTCGCTCAAGGATTGCTCGCGGGGAAGTATACCGCTGACAATCCCCCTGTAGGAGCGCGTCGCCTCGATCCTAAGTTTAGTCGCAGTGGATTGGCAAAAATTGAGCCAGTTTTGTCATTATTGCGTCAAATAGGCGAAAAATACGATCGTACCCCCGCTCAGGTAGCATTGAATTGGATTAACGCTCGAGATAGGGTTATTGCGATTGCTGGTGTTAAAACTGCCGCTCAGGTCAAAGATAATGCAGGAGCTTTAGGTTGGCAAATGAGTGACGAAGAGATCGAGCAGTTAGAAAAAGCTTCTCGCCCTTGGTTAAATTAATTAAAATCAGATTGTTTGCAAAACTCAGAATTAGAATCTATGGGAACTTACTCCACAGGTTCTTAACATAACCTTTGATTTGAAGAAATCCTTATGAAAATTTCTCCTTTTTTCTACGTTCTACCTGTTGCTGCTGTCTGTATAGTTGCCAACGAGCCAGTTATGGCGACACCAGAGGATATAGTTCTAGATTCTGCCGATACGATCGTATCTTTTGTAGAAAGTCGAACCGAGAGAATTCCTCGCTACTTGATTCGTCAAGCTCAGGCGATCGCCATAGTTCCAAAAGTCATCTCTGCTGGGTTTATTTTTGGCGGTACTAGCGGAGATGGAGTTTTGCTCCTTCGAGACGAAAGGGGTCAATGGGGTAATCCCGCGATCGTCTCCATCTCTGCTGGTAGTGTGGGTCTGCAAATTGGTGCTAAATCGACTGATGTGGTTCTACTATTTATGAATAAACGCAGCGCGCGATCGGCACTTCGCGAGTCGTTTACTTTAGGAGGAAATGTATCTGTTGCAGCAGGTCCACTTAGCAAAGATCCCGTCAACCCCAGTGATGCACCAGGTCGGACAGATGTTTTTTCTTATAGTCGCAGTGAGGGCTTATTTGCTGGAGTTGCACTGGAGGGAGCTAAGCTTGGTTTTGAACGAGATCTCACTCAAGATCTATACCAGCGTAGAAGTTTGAGTATAAGACAAGTCTTCGACGATCGCACTTTGCGAGCCCCCAGTGTTATCCGAGAACTACACCAAGCTCTTTATAATGCACAAAGGTAGAGGGGAATAGGGAAGAGAGGGGAGTAATTGAAGATAAAAATCTCCCCACATCTCCCAGACTTCCCAGACTTCCCACTAGCCTTAATTTGTCTTAGATAGTAGCAAATTCTTCACTCAATAATCTATTCTCTAGGTTTTCTTCTTGTTGTTTTAGTTCTTGTTCGATCTGAGGATTATTTCTTTGTTGTTTCATTATTTCTTTGACTGGCGTATCTTTTTCAGTTTGTACTTTGTCAAGAAACTCAAAGAAACTTTCAGCTTGCTCTTGAAATTCTTTTTTAGCTACTTGGTAGCCATATCTATAACTTTCTCCTTTATATAGCTTTTCTTTTTCCTGGGCATCTTGGTAAGCTGTTCTTAGATTTTTCATCCACACTTCATAGGTAATGTCGGGAATATAGCCTTGAATCCAAGATAGGTATTGATCTAATTGAAGATTCCAAAATCTGAGAACGTATTCTTCGTAATTGTATTGACCATTTATTACTCTTTGACTCAATTCAAAGCGTATTTCGTCATACAGTTTGTTGAATTCTCTAGTAGTAGTATTTCTTTGAATTTTAATTTGTGCCTTCAAAGATTCTTTTTGAAACTGTAGACCGCGACCAAAAGATACTAATTGAATGCAACCAGTTAAGAAGACTAAAAAAGCCGCAACTAAAACTATCCAACCGAATATATTTGAAAATTGTATCTGTTCTGTTTGAGTTTGAGCTAAGAGCGTAGCATTGTTAATAATCATGATTTTGATGCTAAATACCTACAAAAAATTAACAGAAGCGTACTCGTGTATTCAAAACAATTCTCACCTTCTTGAATAAAAATACATTAAGTTACATTTGTCAAGCTATTTCACGATCTTTTTCAGTCAAGTTCAATTGATTTTGGCGATCGCTCTTTAGGAAGGAAGCAAGCTATGGGTCGGTCAATTGCCTAGTAAGTTTAAATAAAAAATTTTCTCAATTAGTTTTTATTTTCTTCGCGGTTTTGACTAGCTCGATGAAGTCAGCGCGATATCCGTCTAAGTCTGCTCCTTGAGAATTTTGTGCTAGATTCAAGACTAAATCTAAATTGGCATTTCCTTTGTATTTGGAATCTCTTAAAACCATACCAAAAGCAGCTACAGCAGCAGCAAATCTGAAGTCGTTAGAAGCCATCTCTAAAGAGAGCTTTTTATCCATAATTGGTTGAGTAATAAGCTCAGAATTATTTGCATCTGGTTGTTTATAACGTAACTTTACTAGCATTAATTCATCACTGTTATAAGCAGTGTCTTTTACTTGTTTTTGTTGATATCTCAAAGATTCTGGTCTGTCATCGTCACTATTGACCCCGACGGGAATAATTTCATAAAGTGCTGTTACTGAATGACCTGCACCTAATTCTCCTGCATCTTTGGTGTCGTCTTTAAAATCTCGCTCTGATAGTTGGCGATTTACATAACCTATTAAACGATATGATTTGACTTTTGCTGGATTGAATTCTACTTGAATTTTTACGTCTTTAGCAATAGTAAATAAAGTCGCTCCTATTTCTTTTACTAAAACTTTCCTGGCTTCTCGAATATTATCGATATAAGCATAATTTCCATTACCTTTATTAGCTAATTTTTCCATTTTTGCATCTTTTAAATTCCCTATGCCAAATCCTAATACAGTTATAAAGACATCTTCCTCCCGTTTTTCTTCGATAAGACGAACTAATTCAGCATCACTAGAAACACCGACATTAAAATCGCCGTCAGTTGCCAAGATAACGCGATTATTACCAGATTCAATAAAATTATTTTTAGCTACTTCATATGCTAATTTAATCCCTTCGCTACCAGCAGTATAACCACCTGCCCCTAGATTGTCGATCGCTTCTAATATCTTTCTTTTTTCGTTTCCTGGAGTCGGAGGTAAAACTACGCCAGCAGCACCAGCATAGACCACAATTGCCACTCTATCTTTTGCGCTTAATTCACTAACTAATAACCGCATAGATGATTTGAGTAATGGTAATTTATTTGTCTGATTCATAGACCCTGAAACGTCTATTAGAAATACTAGATTGCTAGCAGGTAAATTTTCTGTAGCCATCTTTTTTCCTTGTAAGCCAATACGAACTAATTGATGGTTTTTGTTCCAGGGTGACTCGGAGATTTCTGTGTTAATAGAAAACGGTTTATCTCCTTGTGGCTGTGGATAATCGTAGTGAAAATAATTAATTAATTCTTCAATTCTTACCGCATCTTGAGGAGGAAGCTGACCGTAGGAGAGAAAACGCCGCACGTTACTATAAGAAGCTGTATCGACATCGATCGAAAAGGTAGATAAAGGATTTTGACTAGTTAATTTAAATGTATTGTCATAGATGCGATCGTATTGTTCTGTATTGGGTTGCGGTCTATTTTCAGCTCGCTCGGACTTATTTATAGAGATATCAACACTGCGAGATTTTAAAGGTATACTTTTTTCTTCGTCTTCACTATCTTGAGCTATTTGACTAGCTTCATGAGAATAGTTGACTTGGTTTTGGGAGCAGCCAATAGTTAGTTGTGCTAATATCCCAGTAATTCCTAGAATTACAATTGCTTTTTTAGTTTTATGCATGGCTCTTTAGTATTGTGAGGATATATTTTATTTAGGCTATATTTACTTTTCTAGAACGAAAATTACATTTTGTTAAATTGACAATTTAAACGTCGATGTCTAATTCATTAATCGCTTATATTATAACAGTAGTGCTTTAAACTTCAAAACAACGATCGAGCCATGAGTGATTTCGTTCAATTAGAGTTATTCGATCTCGCTTTTACAGACAATTAGGCAAAAAAAATAGTAGATATAGAAGGCGATCGCCTTCGTAAAAAGCATAGAAAGATATATAGTAATAACTTAAGTTGTTTGACTCCATTAGTAAAAGGCATTCAAACAGCAAACAGCAAACAGCAAACAGCAAACAACAAACAGCAAATAACAAACAGCAAAATGAAATACAAAATTGTGATGTTATGCTTATTAGTTGGGATTGGGATCTTCGGATATCGAGCGAACAAAAAAGGAGTAACCTTGAACGTTAACAGTAAACAACCGCCAACAGCAGAAAGGATTCTTCACAAACTGGAAAACCACGGAGTCGTGCGCCAGGATTATTATTACTGGATGCGGGAAAGAGACAATCCAAAAACGATCGCCTACCTCAAAGCTGAAAACGAGCATATGGAGGCGACGATCGCTACAGAAAAAGAGCGAAGAGAAAAAATTTTTCAGGAATTAAAAGGGCGAATTAAACAAGAAGACACGAGCGTCCCCATTAAAATAGATAATTATTTTTATTACACTCGCACGGTGACTGGAGGCGAATATGCCGTTATTTGCCGTCGTAAAGGGAGTATGGAAGCTCCTGAAGAAATTTTGCTCGACGGTAACAAAGAAGCTATTGGCAAGGATTTTTATGCTATTGGCAGCTATTCTATCAGTCCCAACCACCGTTATTTTGCTTATGCAACAGATATAGTCGGCAGAAGACTTTATACGATATATATCAAAGACTTAGAAACTGGGAAAATTATTAACGAACCGATCGCTGAGGTAACTGGTAATCTAGTTTGGGCTGAAGATAACCAAACTCTTCTTTATTCAAAGCAGGATCCAGTCACCCTGCGTTGGGATAAAATTTTACGTCATAACATAAATACGGAAAAATCTGAACTGGTCTATTTTGAACCAGACGAGACTTATTATGCTTCAATCTCTAAATCTCGGAGTCGGAAGTTTTTATTTATCAATCTCAGTTCGACTTTAACATCTGAGACGCGCTACATTTCCGCACAGCAGCCAACCGCAACCCCCAAAGTATTTTCACAGCGGACAAAAGGGGTTGAATACTCCATTGGAGATGCAGGCGATCGCTTTTTTATTGTCACCAATCACAAAGCCAAGAATTTCCGTTTAATGGAAACTTCTTACGATCGAACTGCATTAGAAAATTGGCAAGAGGTCATTCCCCACAGAAGCGAAACTTTTCTGAAAGATGTCGAGGTTTTTAAAGATTTCTATGTAGTTGAAGAAAAAACAAATGGCATTTCCCAAATGCTTGTAAGGTTTTACGACGATCGACCTCCCTACTACCTAAAATTTAAGGAAGATGCTTACGTAGTTTACACTACCCGCAACCCTAATTTTGATACCAACGAATTCAGGTATGGTTATGAGTCGATGACCTCACCCGAGTCTACTTTTGCACACAATATAAAAACACAAAAAGAGACGCTTTTAAAAGAAGAAGAAATACCTAGCGGTTACGATTCTTCAGCTTACAAGTCCGAACGCATTTTTGTTACTGCAAGGGATGGAAAGAAAGTTCCCGTAATTTTGGTTTATCGCAAAGACTTAAGAAAACCCGATCGTGGCAATCCACTGCTTCTCTATGGATATGGGTCTTATGGAGTTAGTATAGAACCTTACTTTCGCCGCAATATAATTAGTCTGCTCGATCGAGGCTTTATTTTCGCTGTGGCGCAAGTTCGCGGGGGTGGAGATTTAGGCAGAGCCTGGTACTATGATGGCAGGCAGCTTAAAAAGATGAATACTTTCCACGATTTTATCGATTGCGCAGAATATCTAATCGATAAGAAATATGCCGCTCAAGACAGGTTGTTTGCTATGGGGGGAAGTGCTGGTGGTCTGCTGATGGGGGTTGTAGCCAACCTCAGACCCGATTTGTTTAAAGGGATTATTGCTCAGGTGCCTTTCGTTGACGTGGTCACTACAATGCTCGACGATTCCATCCCCTTAACCACAAATGAGTATGATGAATGGGGCAATCCTAACGATAAAACCTATTTTGACTATATGCTGTCCTATTCTCCTTATGATAACGTCAAAGTTCAAGCCTATCCCCACATGCTCGTCACGTCGGGTTTACACGACTCCCAAGTTCAATATTGGGAACCAACTAAATGGACAGCCAAACTGCGCCATTTGAAAACCGATAATAATCTCCTTCTTCTTAAAACCAACATGGAAGCAGGACACGGAGGAGCTTCAGGTCGGTTTAAAAGGCTTGAGGAAGTAGCTTTGCAATATTCTTTTCTTTTGATGATTAACGAAATGTAGTGATAGCTAGCCGAATTGTGACGACAAAAAAAGTGTCATCCTTAATACATTCTCGAATCTGATTTTTAGTTATAAGTTTAATTGTCTATCAATTGTTTGTGAGTGTGTGAGGAGAAAGTGGTCAAATAATTAAGGGTCGAAACAAGGCAAGACTTCTTAAATATTTGACCCTAAATATTGATTTTGATGGACAAATAAGAGGAGAAGCCAAACTTAAAAAGCTCCTCTTAACTGTAAGAAAAAAAAAGTACCAAATCTGTAGATTTGGTACTTTTTTAAGTAAGTATAAATACACCGTAGAAAAAATCTATACGATTTGTTTGTCAGTTTAAATTTAACAGGTAAATGTTAAGAACTTTGCAAGGTATTTTTAGGAGAAGTACCAGGGAGAAATAAGTATAATAAACGTTCGTTATAAGATAGACTTATAGTTAAAAAGGCAATCCCCTTCGTTAATAAATGACTATTTTTTCAACAAAATCTTGACAATACTGTTCCCCGTTCCCTGTTCCCTGGGAAGCAACAGCCTCCGATAGACGATAGTTGATAAATCTTAACTAAAAAAAGGAGGTTTTTTAATCTTACTTAAAATTTGTTGGTAATTTTAATTGTTATTATAAAAATATCCAAGAAAAACGCTGTATGGACGTTTTATCGTTATGTGCCATTGCTGCGCGTCAAAGGAGAGCGATGTCAGATGCGCGGGCAGCGTATTAATAAAACGATAAAAAACGTTGTGGAGTTTCTATCGCTTCCTCCACTTTACTACTATCGAAGGAAGACTCAACTCTTCACCAGAACGATCGTAGGTAGTAGACGTTTTAACTAGTGTCTGGTTGTTAAATAAACTGGATTAAACCCATTATATTTTATTCGCCCTTAGATATTTTTTCGTTCTAATCTAAGGGTTTCTTATTTAAGAAACTTGTGGGATAAGTAAACAAGTTATCAAAAATCGCTGCTTTTGAATCAAATAAACACCTTTTCGTTGAGTTAGCGTGATTGAGGAGATAAGCCAATTAATTGCCCAACTTTTTTTACTATTTGTTCTAGAGCATATGGTTTTGTGAAATAAGCATCTGCTCCTGACATTTCTGCCCAAAATTTATCGACTTTGGTATTTTTAGAAGAACAAATAATTACTGAAATATTTAGCACAAGCTGGCTATTTTTCTTTAATTTACGACATAGTTGAAATCCGCTCATATCAGGTAAAATTATATCGGTAATAATAACTAATGGTTGAGAACTTTTCATTAGCTCTAGTGCCGACTCAGCGTTAGATAAAGCTTTTACTTTTAGACCAGCTTTCTCTAAATACATTTTTAAAATCATTCGATCTGTTAAACTATCTTCAATGACAAGAACATCAAACATTTTATTTAAATTACTAGAAGAAACCCGATTCTAATTTTATATTTGTTGAGCAAGATGATACTATTATCTGTTGACAAGATATTTAATTAATCGGCTAAATTGCTGAAAATTTTCAGACGATATAGATGGGTGGAAATTAAAGCTAGAGGAGCAGGGGGCCAAGGATTCTATTAATAATATCGGAACCCTGTCCCTCTGCTCCCTTGGCCATAAGCAGTTTCAGCTTAAGTTAGTGGCATTCTTTTATCTCGATGTCAAAAGAAGTCCACTATTACGAGTTTCGCATTGACAAAAAACAGAGAATATGAATAAAGCGATCGCACCAAATTTAAATTAGATCGGAAGCCTTTTCAGCGATCGCGATCGTTGGTGCATTGGTATGACCGTTAACAATCATCGGCATTACAGATGCATCAACTACCCGTAAACCTTTTACCCCGCCAACTTCTAACTTAGAATTGACTACAGCCATCTTTTATCGCGAAAGGGTACTGCGACCATAATTTTCAATTTGGTCGGTTACAATGATTCTATTTTTAATAGGGAAGTCCTTTTACGATAACTTTTTTACTTCGTTTACAACTTGACTGCTATAGAGGACTTCCCTATTAAAAATAAATACATCTTTCGGGGGGAATTTC
>JASJDA010000170.1 GCA_030065755.1 Prochloraceae cyanobacterium
GCAGGTGTAATGGCAACTGCCAGTCTCAAGCTAAACTTCCTCCGCCACCTCAACCACTGGAGCGAAAACAAAGAATTTTTCAGCCTGACTGAATGGGCTAACAGTCCAGGAAACGATTGGGTATTTTTAATCGTTCGCGACCAAGACTTGGCAGCTTCCAAAGCTCTACTGCGAACTTGGTTTGACTTAGCTACCCTAGGAGTCCTTCAAAGAGAAGAAGACAAAGAAAATTCCCACCTATGGCTTATAGCTGACGAATTGCCAGGACTGGGACAGCTGCCCACTTTAGGAAAACTTCTCAGCCAGGGCAGAAAATACAAAGCAACTGTTGTAGCGGGCTACCAAACCCCCGAACAGCTTAAAAATATCTACGGCTCTGAAGGCGCTAACGAAATCTTCCAAGGTCTGCAAAACAAACTAATCTACCGCTCTCCCGACCCCGACACAGCCAAACACAACTCACTGGAGTTAGGGGAACAAGAAGTGGAAGAAATTAATAGCTCCATCCAGTTTGGCAACCATCCAGCGAGCGATCGCAACAGCGTGAGCAAAACTATTAAGGTTCGTCCCGTGGTGATGCCCAGCGAACTCCAAAATCTTCCCGACTTACAAGCTTATCTTAAAATTTGTCAATTCGACCCCACTTTAATTCATTTCGACTACCAGCGCTACCCGACAATTAACGAACCGACTTGCTGCGAGATTCCTTCTGGCAGCGGTCGTCCCAAAACCACATTCCTAATGACTTCAGAACAACTAGAAAAGGAAACAAATCCGCAAGGAGATTACGACTTCGACCCAGAAGAAGATAATTCAGGATCAACATCTGACAATACTGACTACGACTTCGATCCAAATGAACCCAATAACTTCCTAGAATTCTAGTATTATGCTCAGCATAACTACAATCAGTCCCAAACAAGGCGAAAAATATTACAGGCAGGAAAATTATTACACCAATGAAGAAGCCAAGCAGCATTCTCAATGGTGGGGAAAAGGTGCTGAGAATTTAGGACTGAGCGGAGCTATCGACAGCAAAGATTTTAAAAATTTACTCTACGGCAAAAGTCCCGACGGGGAAATAAATTTGAGCGGCAGAAAAGTAGATCCAGACAAACATCGCGCAGGGGTAGACTGTACTTTTAGCGCGACAAAAAGCGTGTCGATTAAAGCTTTAGTTGACGGCGAGCGAGCTTTAATCGAAGCTCACAAAAAAGCTGTCGAGCAAACCTTAAAGGTCATCCAAGAACGCTACGCTCAAACCAGGGTAAGTACTCCAGAAGGCCGTCAAGTCATTAATACTGACAACCTAATAGTAGGTCAATTTCATCACGACACCAGCAGAGCAAAAGACCCTCAACTACATACCCATTGCGTAATCTTAAACGCGACTCAATTACAAAACCGGCAGTGGCGCAGCCACCAC
The DNA here is from genome assembly GCA_030065755.1 of Prochloraceae cyanobacterium. Classification (GTDB taxonomy): domain Bacteria; phylum Cyanobacteriota; class Cyanobacteriia; order Cyanobacteriales; family JASJDA01; genus JASJDA01. Next base: position 1,427 of record JASJDA010000170.1, read on the forward strand.
AACGAGGAAATATATAGAAACAAAATGTTGTTGGGCCAGATCTATAGAAACAACTTGGCCCGTGAAATTGAGAAATTGGGTTATGAGATCGAGCGCAAAGAAAACGGGTTATTCGAGATAAAAGGTTATACCGTTGAACAACTAGAAACCTTCTCCAAGCGCAGCCTGGAAATTAAAGCAGCAGCAGGTGAAAACGCTTCTAGTAAAGAAAAGGAGTATGCGGCACTCGTTACTAGAATAGCCAAGGATAAAGAAATAAATCGCGACGATTTAAAAGAATATTGGCAAAAAGAAGCCGAACAAGTTAACGTAAATCATCCACAGCCCCTAACTCAAACCAAAAACCAACCCGCCAAAGTCGCGTCTTTAGACGTTGCTGTCTCTGACGCGATCGCCCATTGCAGCGAGCGAAACGTAAATTTTAAACGCGCTGACCTAGAAAAATTCGTACTCTCTTCTGCGGGAAAGTACGATTGGGACGAACTGCAAAAAGAATTAGACAAGAAAGAAAACAGTCTACTCAAAGCTAAAGGCAAGGAAAACACTACTACTATTGCTCTATTTAGAGAAATAGATACGATTCGTCTCGTACAGGATAATAAGAATTCGGTAGCTCCAATAGCCGCTCGAGATAAGATTTTAGCTGACCTGGAAGATACGAGTCTAACATCAGGTCAAAGAGACGCGCTCGTCACGGCCGCTACGACAGGCGATCGCTTTATCGGCTGGCAGGGAAAAGCGGGCGCAGGGAAAACTTATGCTCTCAACCAATTTCGAGAAATTGCTCAAAATGAGGGGTATGTAATCAAAGGATACGCGCCTTCTGCTGAAGCGGCAAAGGTATTGGGGGAAGAGATAGGAGTTGAATCCAATACGGTCGCTCGTCTCCTTCACTCCAAGCAAAAACAAGTTGACTCCAAAGAAGAAGAACAGGCGCAGTTAAAAGAAATTTGGATAGTTGACGAAGCTGGATTGCTCAACGCTAGAGATGCCTATTCTTTACTCTTTCGAGCGAGTGAAGAAAAAGCCAGAGTCATTTTAGTGGGAGATACCAGACAGTTGTCGGGAGTAGAAGCGGGAAACCCTTTTAAATCCATTCAAAAAGCTGGAATGACTACCGCATACCTCAATCAGTCTCTGCGGCAGAAAACAGAAGATTTACAGCAGGCCGTTGAATCAATCTCCGAAGGAAGAGTGACCGAAGGCCTAAAAATGCTAGATGAAAACAAGCGAATTTCCGAGATTGAAGAGCTAGATTCTAGAATTACTAAGCTTACTTCTGATTACCTGGATTTAAGCCTAGAAGAGCGAAAAAATACTCTTATATTAGCCGGAACGAACGAAGAAAGAGAGGCGATAGTCAATAAAATTCGCACCTCTCTTAAAGAAGAAGGCTCTTTAGGGAAAGAAACTCTCCTTGAGCGACTGAAGTCCAAAGATTTGACCCTCGTGCAGATGAAATACGCTCATAACTATCAAAAAGGCGACATAATAATGCCTTTGAGAGATTACAAGCGGTTAGAGCTAAAAAAAGGGTCGCTGTACCCCGTAACCAATACCGCGGACGACAGTTTAACCTTGAAATTACCAGGGGGGAGAACAAAACAAGTAGCTCCGGCCAAATTCAAGCACAAAGCGGTATTCGAGCGAGACCAAATTGAAATGGCCGTGGGCGATCGCCTGCGATGGCTTAAAAACGATAAAAAATTGGCTCGCCGTAACGGGCAGCAATTTGAAGTTACGGACATTACTGGGAACACTGCTTCTATTAAGTATGACAATAACGATATCGAACAGATCGAGCTAAATAAACCGCAACACCTCGATTATGCTTTGGTATCTACTACCTACAGCAGCCAGGGAAAAACAGCCAAGCGAGTATTGGTATCGGCTTCATCCGACTGTACTCTCAATAAAGAAAGCTTTTACGTGGCTGCTTCTCGTGCCAAATACAACCTACAAATTTACGCGGAAGACAAGAGCAAGCTATTCGAGAAAGCAGTAGAAAGTAGAGCTAAGAAAAATCCTTTAGAAATTTTGTCAGATATAGACAAACAGCACGCTGCAACTAAGGACAAACTCTTACTCGCTCTTGCTTCGATCGCTACTTCTGACCCCATAAATCAAACCGCAGAAGTACGAGCGGAAAAAAGTCAATCTCAATCTGCTGGCGAGCGAGACAAAAAAACTACTCGTTCGTCGGTTAAAGACGAGCAAGCCAAACAACAAGAAGCTCAACAACAAAAACAAGTTTCAACCTGTCAGCAGAACCAACAACAAATAAGAAGGAGGAGAAGATGAGAATCTTAGAAGAAATCTCGAGTAAACTTTTTTGGCTATTTCTTACCTTTTTGCTTTTAACTGGCGGTTATATTTTTATAGTTAAAAATTTTCTCAATCCACCCAAAATAGCCAGTCTTCCCAATCTGACAACGGCTCCAGCTAAACCAACTACTCCAAATATTCAACCTAATAGCGAGCGAGATCTTTCTCCCCCTGAAACTAAGCCCAGTACTCCTGAAACTAACCCTGAAACTAACCCTAACGATTGGCAACCAGAACTTGAAACTACCTCAAAACAAAACACTCAGGAAGTTCCAAAAATCAGAGAGCTAAAACCGCCATCAGAACGAATAATCTCTATTCCTAAAAAACTCAAAAGAGGTGCAATTCTATCTATCTACGAGAATGAGATAGAGGAGACTAACCCCGAACCCCATCTTTACCAACCTAAATTAGTATTAGAAATACCAGCTCTTCGCTTCGCCGGTTGGTTTCATTTGCGTAATGAATTTCAGGAGGTTAGAGGTTTTTTCTACGTACCTTCTGACGGAACTTATAATTTCTCTGTTGCTAATATATCTCACTTAAAAGATAAATATCTAGAGAGAATTTTTCTTTCTTTATCAATCGATGGAATCACTTTTCCCAGTAGAGAAGGCGGTCAAATCAACTTAGAATCTGGATGGCATTTGATTAATTTTTATTTTAATCCTAAGCCACAAATTGCTGATTCTAATGTGAGGATTACTCGTGTCAATGTCAACTGGAGTCAATTGGGAGAACCTCTCAAACCTTTAGTTGTTTATCGAGAATTTACTGAAAAAAATACTCAAGCTTCAGGAGCACAACCTGAGAAAAAATGACCATCTCAAACTAAATGAAAGAGTCAGCCATTCTGGAGTTAAGAATCATAAACGATTAAAAGGAAAATTATGAGATTCTTTGTCGAGCTAAGTAATAAAATAATCTGGGTTGTAGTTTCAGCATTGTTAATAGGTTCCGGTTATGTCGCTTTCTTGAATTTTTGGCTAAAACCCAAACCGCTTCAAGTTGCCACTAAGCCAATTCCGACTTCGACCAAGCCCATTACACCTTCAACAACTGCACCTACTCTCCCTAATTCCCAACCCCAACCAAGTAGCAGTGTTCAACAAACAACTTCGGCTCAAAATATCAATGAAAATCCCGACTCTAAAAGTAACTTAATTCCTGCATTAGTTCGAGCCGAAGAAATCGAATTAATTACTCCTAAAAAAATGGTCAAAGGAGCTATACTCAAAATTTATGAAGACGATACTCCTGAGCGCTCGCTAGCGACAAAAGTTTTCAAAACTAACGAACTAAAACTTCTTGACAGTAATAAAATTCAACAATTAAGCGCCTTTTTTTCAGTCCCAGAAAATGGCTATTATTACTTTAAAGTCTTTGGAATAAAATCGAAAAATGTTCGCCCATCTTCTACTTATTTTGTTTTCAGAATCAATGGACAAGATAACAAAAATTCTGAACAAGCTGTTTATTTAGAAAAAGGATGGCACGAAATTAATTTTCAAGCAATGTATTCTCATCAACATTGGTCTAACTTATCAGACTTTGTTGACTTCAAGAAATTAGCTTTTAAGTGGAGAAAAGAAGAAGAAAAATCTTTTAACTCGCTCGAACCTTGGCGTGTTGATGAGTAAAATAATCTGGGGAATCTAATAAGGAGAAAAAAAATGAGACTTCTAGAAGATGTAGGAACTAAACTTTTTTGGCTATTTGTTACGATTTTACTTTTAGGTTGTGGCTATATTTTTCTAGTGAGAAATTTTCTTAATCCTCCCAAAATAGCCAGTCTTCCTAATGTGACAACTACGACACCAATACCACCAAGCCAATCTACAACTACTCAATCTTCAAATCCTAATAATTGGTCGCCACAATTAAAAGATAATAATGGCACAACTTCACAAACAAGCAAGAGCCAACCGCCTAAAATCCAGGAAATTAGCCAACCAAAAGATAGAATAATTTCTCTTCCCAAAAAGCTCAAAAAAGGAGCGCTAGTCTACGTTTATAAAAATGAAATAGAAGAAACTAACCCCGAACCACATCTTTACCAACCCAATGAAATTATTGAACTAAATAATTTTAATTTAGTTGCCAATCTCCAAAATGAATTTCAAGAAGTTCGAGGTTTTTTCTACGTCCCTAAAACTAGCACCTATGCTTTCAAGTTATCTAAAAAAGAACTAAATATATCCCAACAACAACTAGGCAATAAAATCCTCTTTCTTTTATCGATAGATGGAATTACCCTACCCAATCTTGACGGAGAAAAAGTTAATTTAGAAGCGGGCTGGCATTCTATTAACTTGTATTTTAATCCTCCCAATAAAGATTATATAGATCCGGCTTTTGTTAGCTTGCTCTGGGGCGAACACAATTCTACTCACATAACCAATCTTCAACCAATTATTACTTGGCGAGGTCTCAATGAATCGAAATAAAAACGACCAAATTCAGATGGTCAATAATGGAGAAGAAACAAGAATGCGAATATTTGGAGATATTGTCCGTAAAATTATTTGGATTGTAATTGCGTTGTTGCTTATAGGTGGTGGATTTGTTGCTATTCTGAAACTTTTCTTTAGTAATCCTAATCAAACAACGACTTCGACCCTTGCCAATCCAAATAATAAACCTATTTCTACATCTAATCCAACTAACTCTAATTCAAATAATAACTCTCAGAATACTACAGCTTTAAGCTCTTATATCTCGGCATTAGCTCAAGCAGAAGAAGTCGAGCTTATTAGAAGCAATAAGCTTGAAAAAGGTGCAGTTCTTCGACTTTACGACAGTCCCAACCTGGGTCGAGCTACGACGACAAAAGTAATGAATATTTCGGAAATGCGCTTTCTTGGTGTCGAACAATGCCAAAGTTTAGAAGCTTTCTTTGAAGCGCCCGAAAACAGCCAGTATATTTTTAATTTGGTCGGATTTAATCGATACGAAAACCATTACCGCTCAAAGGCTGATCAAGAATTATTAATAAGAATTAACGGTCATACTTTAGAAAATAGTGCCAAAGGACAATTATTTTTAAACAAAGGATGGCATTCCGTTCAAGTTCAATATCGAGACTACCAGTGTGACGATGTTGCTAGTACTTTTAATTTAAAAGAACTGGCTCTTAAGTGGAGAAAGCCAGAAGAAAAGAGTTTCAAACCTTTAACAACATGGCGCTCATCGCTTTGAGGATTGAAAATGCTTCTTTTAATACGAATTATTCTTTGGTTACTAGTTATTTGGGTGGCATTTTGGCTGCTTAGCTTATTTATCAAGATGCTACCCCTACTTCTTTTTATAGTAGCTTGTGCTGCAGCAATCTGTGCTACTTATTCTTTGCTGCCCTATCAATTGAGACTACCTGCGATCGAGCGCTGGCTCGACCCTAACTGGCAACCTCTACCGCCAAGACCAGCTACCCCAACTAATTCTCCCAACTATCCTAACTATCCCAGCAATAACTTTACTCCTTCTACTCCCCATACCCCCACTTCTCCAACTCCAGTACCACCACCCCGCCAATATACTCAGCCAGAATTAGATTTCACTCGAATTGCAAGGCGTACTGTTAAACTTCCCGATCGCGAAGACCTCAAAGCTAAGCTTAGAGCCAAAGTGATCGGTCAAGATGCTGCTATTAATGCTCTGGTTCGAGTAACCCTAGCGCAGTTAGCGGCACAAAACAAAACTAAACCTCTTGTAGTCTTTTTACCAGGACCAACAGGAACGGGCAAAACCGAACTTTCCAAAGCACTAGCTGATGTCTTAGATGTTAAATTAGTTCGCTTTGACATGGGGGAATTCGCCGAAAGCCACAAAGCTAGCAATCTATTCGGTAGTGCTAAAGGCTATGTCGGATCTGAAGACGGAGGTGAATTGCCCAACGCACTTCGTACTAATAAAAAACGGTGCGTATTTTTATTTGACGAAGTTGAAAAAGCTCATAAATCGCTTTGGAGACAAATGTTAGCCTTCTTCGATGAAGGTAGGGTCAGCGATACTAAAGGAAGTGTCACCGCACCTAAAGATACAATTTGCCTGCTCACCTCTAACTTAGAAGCTGACAAAATTGGTTCAAATCCAGAAGCAGCAAAAGATATCCTCAGAGAAAGTGGCTATTTTCCGACCGAATTCTTAGGAAGGATTGATAAAGTAATTCCCCTTTTGAGGTTGTCTCAACAAGATACGGCTAGGTTAATAGTAGTGCTTACCAAGCAAATAGCAGACAATTACGGAATTTCTCTGCTCGTTAACGACGATTCGGTACAAGCCCTATTCGATGCTACCTACGACGAAGCTCAAAAATACGGAGGTCGGGGTATTAAGGACAAAGTATCGGACTTATTAATTGAAGATTTCTTCGATCTACAAGCGGATAGAGTCTCTCAAGCAGAGCTGAGATGGGATGGCAAGCGCCTTAAAGTCATACCATTACTTTGATTTTGTCAAGATAATGTAATAAGAATTAATAATTATGGAACGAACAGTAACGTTTTTTGGCAAAGTAGGCGAATTAGCTTCGGCTTCGGCGAAGTGGATTATTATTTTCGGGCGAAAATATCCTCTAATTCCCGCTTTTTACCTAATCGTATTTGTTTGGTTTGTTTTCTTTAGAACTCCTAGTTTACCTCCTGCGGTACCTTCAACATCAACACCATCCACTCTGACTATAAGTTCGCCCCTTACCCCGACGGGGGCTCCCACACCAGTAATTAATATCGCCCAAGTATCGGCTTTCCGAAGCGGGACTAAAATAAAAATTCGCTGGACTCACGACGTAACAAATCACCAAATTATTATCGACGGTAAAAAGACCAATCCCTCCTGTCAGCGCACGGAATGTACCGTTGATATTTCCAATCAGCCAAAACTAACCGTGCTTGAAGCTCGCTGGCAAGAATCTGGACAAAACTTTGAAAAGTCCTTTAGTTTTTAAAAGAATCAGGAATCACGAATGTTACTTCTGATTCCTGGTTTATTAAGGAGAAACAATTGTGGTTAAAGCCGAGAAAATTATCCAAAAAATTCAGCATCAATATCGAGACTTTCAGCAATTAGTAACAAAATGGCAACGCAATCTGGATAAACAAGAACGAACTAAAAAGCTCAGGCCAAGAGTAGAACTAAAGAGCGAGCGCGTCAAAACCAATATCTCAGACCTGCAAACCTGGCGAAATGAAGCTACAAAACTAGGGCGCTCTTACAACCACCTAAAAAAAATAGATTCGGTAATTAAAACAGCTACGCCAAAGGGAACCCAACTTCTTATTTCTCTTCGGGACTTCAAAGCTATGGCAATCGATCGCCGCGACTACCAGCTTCAGCAACAAATATCGAATAGGAGATAAGAAACGTGCGCAGTTTTTCAGATTACTTTGACTTTAACCCTGACTCGCTCGAAGAAAATATTAAAGAATATCTCGAAACAAAAGACCAATCTAAAATTCAAAACCAAGTTGACGGAGATACAAGATATTCTTTTAGCCTCGAACCCTAACACAGATCGGGTAAGGCTTGGCAAAAAGAAGCTCAAAATCTAGGGCGCTCGTACCAAGTAGAGGAATTAGAAGATCAGCTCTCTTTCTTTTTTTTTGATAACTTGGTTCACCAGAAAACCAGATTGTTTTCATTTCTTTTATCAACTTTTTACTTAAACTAAACAACATTTATAGTCAGTGAAAACTTTTCAGCCAGTCATGTGGTTTAATATATATTAAATAGTTAAACCAGAAAACCAAATAACCAAAAAGCATTTTAACCAGACAACCAAATAACCAGATAACCAGATAACCAGATGAAAATTATTACTGTCACGGGCTACAAGGGAGGAGTAGCCAAAAGCACCACCGCCATTCATTTGGCAACTTACTTTAGTGATCGAGGCAGCACCGTTTTAGTAGACGGAGACCCAAACCGCACTGCTTTGGGATGGTCGAGTCGGGGAAAACTACCTTTTACCGTTGCGGATGAGCGACAAGCAATGAAAGTAATTTCTGGAAATGATTACATTATTATTGACACTCCAGCCCGCCCTCATTCTGACGACCTCAAGGAATTAGCCAAAGGATGCGATTTGTTAATACTTCCAACTATTCCCGACGTAATTTCTTTGCAACCGATGTTGGAAACAGCAAGAGACCTAGGAGATGCCAATTATCGCGCACTTTTAGTTATCGTTCCTCCCCACCCTTCCCGCGAAGGAGAAATTATGCGTCAGGATTTAGTGAAGGAGGGCGTACCAGTATTTAACTCAATGGTCAGGCGAAGTGCGGGCTTTCCTAAAGCAGCTTTAGCTGGAGTTCCCATACGCGACCTTAAAAAAGCTAAAACCAAATTAGCTTGGATCGACTATAAAGCATTAGGAGATGAAATTATAGAGGAGTGGAACAATGGGCGGTAAATACGGCGATTTAATCAGACAAGCCAGACAACAAGAAAACCAAAATACCAGTAAACCAGATAACCAGAAAATAAGCGAACCAACTGAACTAGAAACCATAAAACCAAACAACCAAAATACCAGTAAACCAGATAGCCAGAAACCCACCGAACCAACTGAACGGAAAACCAGAAAACCAGATAACCAACAAACCAACAAACAAGATAACCAGAAAAAGATATCCGAACCAGAGGTAAATTTGTGCGTCAAAGTGCCTCGTTCTCTACGCCAACATTGGGCAGCCGAAGCTAAGCGAAAAGGTACGACAATGACTGCCGTAATTATTGAAGCTCTCACTGCTAAATTTGGAAAACCAGATTCGGATTGAAGAACCAGCTATCTGGCGAGTCTGGTATTTTGGTGTAGAAACTAACGCATTTTGTGGGTAGTGTAAATACCAATTATCAAAAAACGCTCCTAACAACTAATCACGCTAGCATCATCGTCACTTAAATAGAAACTGGTAACAGCATTTCCCGTTTTGGCACACCGAAGGGGTTCAACAATTTTCGTATAAGGATTCCAAACCGCCGTAATTAACCGTCGATTTTTTTTCCTAATTAACTCGCACTCGATATGAACTGTTTGCAACCAAATTACTAAAGTACTGTGCATTGATGCTTCGACTTTCAAAGAGTAACGTTGTTCTAAATCGTTGATTTTGCGATCCTTTTCCATTATGGTGGCTGCAATCCGATTTTTTTCAGTCTCAAGTTGTTCTTCTTCCTTGCCTAGACGCTCCATCTTTTCCTTAATCTGCTCGACGAGCGCGTGATAATAATCTCTCGCTCTGGTCGCATCGCGATTCAATTTCCGACTCAAACTATCTCGCCAAGGCGAGATTTCTAACTCAATCAACTCTTGAGAACGTTTTTCACAAATACTCAATAAATTATCCCAATCTATTTCTGGATAACTGCTGTTACTCTCGATCTCCTTTGGCGGCAACAAGCGCTCGCTTTCGACCAAATCTGATGCCCACATCAGCGCGTCCCCAATCTCGACTCCGGTGACTCCGGTTACGCCATTAATCAAAAAGGATAGCAGACCCAGCCGCAGTTCATCAGCTGATGCCGTATAAGCTACATTACACAATAAATAGGGAGTAAGAGCTGGTTTAGTTGATTTGACCTTAAGCAACCCATTCTGAGGGACTAAGGAAAGTTGGACTAATTTCTCAAAACCACTTGGCTTGAGATAACCTTGGTAATCAACTTTTATACTCGCAACCTGACCGTCTTTTGCTATAAATTTCTCGAAACGCTCAAATATTTCACTATTATAAGTAACGAAATAACTACCGCCGTTTACCTCAGTTGAAGTGGTAAAGGTAATTAAGTCCGATAATTCTAAAGTTTCAGCGATTTCTCTGGGCCAAACCACATCTAAAATATCTTCAGATGAATATTCTGCTACTCCATCCGTAATAGTTACCACTTGTTGAATTGTTTGTAATAAATTATTCTGCTCGCCATTAGTAGCTAAAACCATCCTCTTTTTCTCCTGAAGCTCAACTGCTGAATTGCCTCAAACTTTTGACTTCTAAAAATTCAAACTTCTAAATCATCACCAAATAATTTTTCATCGTAGTCGTGAACTTTTTGGTAAGTATATTTAGCCTCTAGTAACTGTGTACCTAAGTTACTAAATGCTTTGTCTAAATCAATGGATTCGGAATTTTTCAACCACAAATCTACAATAGTTTCGCTAAAATCAAAATTCTCACCCATGTAACCGAGAATCATTTCTATTTCGCCAACTACCAGCTCAAACATATTTATCTTGTCGTGCAAAATTTTCAAAAGATATTCTTCGATACTGCCGCGATTACAAAAGTTAAATATAAAAACGTCCTGTGTTTGCCCAATCCTATGTAAACGGCCAATTCTTTGCTCGATCTTCATTGGATTCCAGGGCAGATCGTAATTAATAATGGTATTGGCAAACTGGAGATTTCGCCCTTCTCCTCCCGTTTCCGAAGCCAACATTACGTTAACTTCCTCTCTAAATTTCTCTACAGCTTCATCCTTGGCTTGTAGACTCATTTGACCTAAGAAAGAAACATGAGCGATCTGGGCTTTTGTCAAATATGAAGATAAATAATTATGAGTATCACGGTTATTAATAAATATTAAAGTTTTTTGTCGATTTTCTTTAAGCAATTCAATTAGCTTCTCGGCTTTACCAAATCTCTGAAGGCTTTTGATTGTCTCAGAAAACTGAGCTAAAGAATTGCTTAACTCTTTCATCAACAAATAATCTTTTTCGGCTTCTATCTTGGCTTCTGGATCTAAATCGACTGCTTCCAAATTCTCTTGTGCTTTATCTTTATCTCTCTCTTGTTTTGCCAGTTGTTCTTCTATTTTCCCTCTAATCCTTGATAAAGAACTCTCTAAAGCTGTCGGGCTACTGCCAGCTCTCATTAATAAATTATTACGACTGAGTCGATCGATACCTTTGACCAGAGATATTTTTCTTATATAGTAATTAAGCAGACTATAAATACTCTGTTCGGCAGAGTCGGGAATTACAGTTATTGTAGTAGCAAAACGTTTGGGCAGTTTGACATCCACGCAAGAGCGAGTATTTCTAATCATAACCTCTCGCATTAATTCTCTTAATTCTTGTGGATTTTGAGCTTGTCTACCATCTCTACTGCCGACATACTTTTTCTTAAAATCGGATTCAGTCTTTAATAAACCTGGCTTTAATAAAGTTAGTAAGTTATACAATTCAATTAAATTATTTTGAACGGGAGTCGCGGTTAAAAGCAAAATGAAGCGTTTTTTAATCGCGTTAATCAACTTCCAATTTTGGGTTCGTCTATTTTTTAAATGGTGTGCTTCATCAACTACCACTAAATCCCAGGCTCTAGACGAAACCAACTCTTTATGTCTTTTATGCTTAGCAGTGTTAATTGAAGCGACTATCAGTGAATTATTATTCCAAAACTGTTCGGGGCTGCATTCTCTTTGCTCTGTGGTGATCGTACTCAGGCCAAATTTAGTTTCTAATTCTTCTTGCCATTGAGATACTAAAGTGGCTGGAGTAATGACTAATAACGATTTTATTTGTTTTCTAATAAAGTATTCTTTAATAATAATTCCAGCTTCAATCGTCTTGCCTAGACCCACTTCATCCGCTAGCATTGCTCTACCACCTAACTGCTTGATTACCTTTTTAGCCGTCTCAATTTGATACCAATGCTTATCGATTTTTAATGAGGGTAAACATACTAATTCGTCATAATCTGCCAGAACTTTTAACTTTAATAATTCTAATCTGGTTTGGTAAACTTTTAATGGACTGACTAGACCCTTTTTTAAAGCCTCTCCAGCCAGAGACTCCTTAAATTTAAACGAATAAAAACCAGTTGGTGACACCTGTTTTCTCCCCCAAATATAATTGTTTTCCGCTCGAAGCAGAGGGTCAATTTCAATCAATCTCAATTATTTATTTTTTAAATAGTACCACACGTCTAGTCTTCTCGAACACTTTATTGGCAGTAATTAAATAGGTTTTAATATTAAATATTGGCCAGCTCATAAACTAACTGCTGCGGAAATTTAAGCGTTTTTGTGAAGTTAAACCTCAAACTTTTCGGTTGAAGGTAACCAATCTTTTTATTTTTATAGAGGGAACCCTTCTCTTGCAGTAAAGTTAATTACCACAACAGATAAGTTATCGTAAAAGGGTTCCCTCTATAAAAATAAGTACATCTCTCGGTTCGAGCTGGTCAAAGCACAACAAAAACTCAAGAAAAAACCTCGTCGTACCAGCCAATTAATTATTGAACGAGCGAAGTTTAATAACCTTACAATAAAGGATGGGAATATCGGACTTATTATCATATATCAAAAGACTGGAAAATAGCTGAATCTACTGTATTTCGTTTGGCCATTGTTTTATTCTTTCTTGAGTCCAAACAAATACGCGACTTTTCATCTATTTCTGCTGTTAAATCGCACAACGCTTTAGCCTTCTGTTCTGCATCTTGAGCTAGTTCTAAAAGTTCTAGTAAAGTCTTTTCGTCAGGTAGCTGTTTCATTGCTCATTCGGAGTTTTTTGCATAGATGGAATAGTTGACCCTTCTTGTTCTATCTGTTGGTTTTCTAGTCGCCGTTCGTATTTTTGAGCAAAAGCTTCAGACATCTCATAAACCTTTCTGGCTTGGTCTTCAAGGTCTTTACCCATAGACAGCAGTTCGCTCATAGTTCGCTCGTCTGGTAACTTTTTCATGATAAATCTCTTAATCGATTAAGTAAATTTCTACTTCTTATCTTAGTCTCTATTACTTCCCCCAATAATGTAGCCAAATCTTCTCCAGATTCAGTCAGAACTATTGGGTCAATCTGTCGTGCCGATAGTTTCTCCATAGTTTCGCGAATACGTCTTCTAGCGTTGACAACAAAGAATCGAGTCGTTTGAAAATAAGCAAAAAATTGAATTAGTGAAGCATTGTTAGAAAAAAGAGACATCAGTTGTCGGAGGAGGTTTTCTCCTTCTGTAGCCTCTTGCTCAATTTCCCCTAGTTCCTGGTTCAAACGGTCAACTAGAGTTTGAATTTCTGGCGTAATGGACATTTACCTTGAACGCACCCCAACTAAATCTAAAATTATAGTTGGGGATTCATTCGCTATGCACCCATAAGACTACGAAGCAACCCCAGAGTTATCGACGTTCTCTGTGCCGTGGGAACTTTGGCTTGCAGTACACTCTAGAAAAATGCTTGTCACCATTAATTAATGCGAAAAGAAGGATAAATACTCCCAACTTTTTGAAAGTAACGGTCTAGTCTGCAAAAGAGGGATTTAGTCTAAAATCCAGGCTTAACAATCAATCAATTGAATTGACGATTTCTAATTGTTTTTTCCATCCCTAAAAATGGCTGAATAAGTTAACTGCATCAGTTTGTAGGGACGACCTAACAAAGGGAAGGGAAAACACACTGATAATTAAGCTGCTGAATCATCCACAGGCTCCACTCGGATTTTTCCTCTGCCAATCTGCTCAATTAGTTCTGCTTGAGACAAACCAAGAGAATCAGCCAAGTCTTCAATCCCTTGTTTTGCTCTTGGAGTTAACTTGATCGAAAATCTCTCTGTTTTTGATTCCCCCTCATATATCCTTAAAGCCTTTGCTGCTGCGCGAGCAGCTTTCTTCTTTTTAAGCTCACGTTTATGAGTTGCTTCGTCTGTTTTGATATTTACAGCCATTAGCCTTCTCCTTAGCTTCCCTCTTATGTCTATGTTGACATAACTTGATTTTTGAAAAACTAGATTTATTTCTAGTAAATATGCTAGTAAGTATAAAAGCAGAATCTAACACCAAAGTATCTATAGCAAAGTTTTCCAACTTTGTCTCTAGATAGCGTACCACTAGTCAACTAAAGAAAAAGCCAGGACATCGCAGCCCTGGAAAAAACCAAGTATCACAATGATTACAGCTATTCAAGAAAATTTCTATAGTGACAAACATATCAACTATCTAAATGCTGTTGAATGGAAGTTGTGGATTCCTTTAGTAGAAGCTGATTTCAATTTCCAAGCAACGTCTATTTTCTCTAACTATACCAGTAAATTTGGTTATAGTATCACCTTTATAGCTGTTAAGGGAGGTGAAGTAACATGACCTCCTTGGCTAACAATTCCAATTGTGTATTGCTTCCACACCACGTCGAGCATCTTCTTAAGGAAGGATTTACCTCTAAACAGATCGATAAATGGCTACGCCTTGGCTTAAGGTCGCTCACAGAAGAAGAAGCTATGGCAATGGGCTTCAAAGTCTGGGTGAATGGGGAATGGAACTCAGGAAGTGGGATATATTTCCCTTTTACTTCAACCTTTGGGCAGGTACGCTTAGACAAGCCCATAGTCAGAGATAACGGCAAGATCGCAAAATACCTGACTCCCTGCAAGAAGAAAACTCAAGCCTATATCCCCAATGACTGTCGCGTCATTACTGAGGGCGTAAAAGATGCTATGGCAGCTTGTTTGTTGGGAAAAATACCCACAGGAGCGCTCGCCGGAGTCAGCCATTACCGAAAAGCCTTACCAAAAGGAGCAGGTTTTACCACCTTATTCGATGCTGACGGCAGGCACAACCCTCAAGTATTTCTGCACCTATTCAATTGCGGGTTGTGGCTAAATGGAAAAATACAACTGCTGCCCGAAATCTCAGGACACCCCAAAGCGGGGCTGTGCGAGTATTTTAAGGCCGGACATACGACAGAAGACTATCAGAAACTAATAGACTCTGCCCTCTCTCCTAAAGAGCTGCTGCTGTCGTGGCCCAACTATTGGGATAAGATGCCAGATAACAAGCTATCTATGGCGATTAAAGTAGCCATTAACTTAGCAGCAGCCCACCTCGACGTACTGGAACTTGAAACGCTTTTACAAAGAATAAAAAAAGCTACTAAAATTAGCATTCAAGCCCTTCGTACCCTACTTCAAGCGGCGAGCGCATTACAAGAGAAAAAACTAGAAAAAGCGGCTGAGAAAGAGGCTAAATTCGCGAATAAATCGGGGCCAAGTGACTATTTACCCAAAAACCATCGAGAAAAGCGATACTTGGGGGTTACTAAAGCTCTCTCACTGGATATAGAGCGGTGCGTTACCTCGCAAACCTTTGACGGCTGGACGTTAGAAAAAGTGTTTTCAGGGGGAAAAAATTGGATGTCAAAAAACGAGGCCTATTACCGCTACGAAGGAAACGGGGCTTGGATTCACGTCAGCGACTGTGAAGTTGAAAAAAGAATTGCCGACGCTTCGGGACGAGTTTACAAGCTCAAGTTTAGTAAAGACTTCGGCTGGCAGGAATTGTACCACTATCAAAGCAACTATCACCTCAGCAGTGCTTTTAAATTCTGTCGCAAAGCACTGTTACCTAAAAACCTGCCCGACAACTCGCACCTAGTAGCCTTTAAAAACTGTACCGTAGATATGAGAACTGGAGAAACCCTACCCCACGAGCGCCAACATTACATAACAAGGTATATTCCTTTCGATTACGTTCCAGGAAAACCTTGCCCAGAACCATTCTTAAAATTTATCGAATCTTCCTTTGGAATGGACTTATTGCCGACAATCAGGGCCTTTACCAGTATGTTTTGCGACCCAACCGCCCCTTACGGCAAATTTCCCCACTTAATCGGGCCGTCTGGCTCGGGTAAGGGAACCTTGGGGCGGCTATGGAACCAAATATACGGCACGGAAAGATCCATATCCCTGTCGGCTTTTAAAGATACTGCTACAGCCGAAGGTCGCTATCAGTACCTAACTGGAAAATCTATCTGCGGTTTTCCCGACGTAGGGGGCTATCAAGAAGGTTTGAGAGCATTTTACGAGCTGGTGGACAATGGAGAAATGTCTGGCCGTCCCTTATACTCTTCAAATAGCGACCAAGTCCCCTGGAATTGTCGTTTTTGGGTAGCTTCGGTAGATCACCTCCAAGTAGAAAACACTGGAGACGGTTGGGGGCGAAGAGTTTGCCCCATTCCGACGTTAAACGCCCCCAAAGAAACAGATCCTTTCCTCACCGATAAACTCAAGGAATCCATAGCCGATATCATCTCCTGGGCTTTAGCCATGCCGTCAGAGGAAAGAGACGCTATTTTGCTTCATAAATCCGATAATCCTCGCATATTAGAAGTTAAAAGGGAAGCAGAATTACAGGGAGATTCGGCTAAAGTATTTACAGATATGTGCTTGCGTCCAATAGCTAATAATTCCGCATTTATCGACAAGCACGATATGCACAGCAAGTATGTTGCTTTTTGTAAAAGTTTTGGGTACGTTCCCACCAACTTCAAAAAATTTAACAATCACTTAAAAACCTTCCTAGACAAAAACCACATTCCCCGTGCCTGGGGGCCGATGAAAAACGGAGAGCGCGAGCGAATTCCCGCCCACTGGGGCTATCTAGAATACGTGCCTCGCTCTTTTGAGAACGTAGCAGTAACAAACGGCGATAGCTACCAAAACAGTAGCAATGAGCCAGTGTGGGTTTGTAACAAATCTCGTTGTATTGAAGGCGGATTATTAGATATCGAAGAATTTTGGAATCCACCAGAACCCCCAGATTATCCGCCATCACCGCCAGATAATAACGGCAATAATGGGGGAGGCGATGGCCCCAAACCCCAAAGTCCCTCACCAGAAACTAATGGTCAAGTACCAAATACAATAGTTACCGGTAATGGCAAAGGTAATGGTCAAGTTTTTCTACCTGCACCTTTAACCAATAACGGACGAGCGTCTACTAACGGAACCAACAATAGGGCGATTGCTTCTAACGCCGCTATTAAAGAAGTCTGCTGTCGATCGCCTGAAGTGGGAAGCGCGATCGCAAAAACAATTCAGAATATTAACGACCCAGAACCAGTATCAAACCTAAAAACAACAGACGTAAAAGGTTGCGATAATGGCTCTGCTAGGGAACCTGCAACAATTGAGCCAGTTGAACAATTCGACTCTGAAGATATCGCTAATGCCATATCTTGGTTAGAAAACTGCCACACCTTTGAAGATTTTATTGAATGTTTCTACCCCAATGGAGAAGAACCCATAGTCTCGCGGCAACTATTAAATGTCGCCGTTAAGCATTTAGCCCCAGAAAAATACGAGCAAATCAAACAGTGGGTTCTAGCAATTAAGCGGAAGAACAAATTAAAAGAATGCTCGCCACCTCCCGAACAAATAGAAACTCAGTACCAACCATCCCCAGTGAGCGAGAATTCCCTCATAGGAGCGCGAGTTAGAAGCAAAAAAACGGGAAAAGGAAGTACGGTTGTAGAATTGCACGAAGGCGAATCTATGCCCGTGGTAATGGTACGGTTAGAAACTAATCTAGAAACTGAGTTAGAAGCTAACATGGTTATACCTGTATCGCCAAACGATCTAATATTTGAGGACGGATCGCCCTTTCCCACTTTCTCTCAAACCCCAGAACCATTAGAAGAGCAACAGCCGTTACTTAACTCGGAGAAACCACCAGAAATTCCTCGCCAGATCGAAACCGATTGGAGCAGCTATCCAAACCCGCTCGACAGTGGCACTAAAACTGACCGCGAGCGAGCAACAGCTTTAAAAGAAGGAATTTTAGCGGCGCACGCCCCAAGCGATCTGAAACTCCTCAAATCCAAATACAGTCTCCTTGAAATAGAGTGGGTGCGAGTTAATTTCCTGAACGATACCCAAAGAAAAAGGCTCGAAGAGTTGACCAGCTCGGAACAGTTAAAATTATTTCACTAATTAGTTATATAGTCAATAGACTTACTATTTTTTATTTGTTAAAACAAAGCGCGCCAAGAAATTCTTTTCCATCCGGTTTTTCCACTATCACATGAGGCTCAATAATATCTCGCGATCTCAGTGGAGCATT
>JASJDA010000171.1 GCA_030065755.1 Prochloraceae cyanobacterium
CGCGAAATTCCCCCCGAAAGATGTATTTATTTTTAATAGGGAAGTCCTCTATAGCAGTCAAGTTGTAAACGAAGTAAAAAAGTTATCGTAAAAGGACTTCCCTATTAAAAATAGAATCATTGTAACCGACCAAATCGAAGATTATGGTCGCAGTACCCTTTCGCGATAAATGATGGAATTCGTCGAAATTGGCAAGATAACAGGGTTTAGTCGACCAGTGCCGCCTTCTTCGCCACAATAAACACCGCTTTGTCTTTGCTCGGTTGCCAATGGTAGTCAATCGCAAAACCAGCATCGGTCAAACTGTTTGACAATTCTTTCGTAGTAAAAACTTTAACCAACGGCATCAAACCCAAAAATTTTCCAATCGGCGCGATAACCTTAAAAAAGTTCATGGTATCTCCAAGGCACATCGTACTGGTGACGAAAATTCCCCCTGGTTTGAGCATTTTATGAACCTTGGCAATTACCTCTTCCTTATTTGACAGTAAGTGCAAAATACTAAGCCCTAATACCACATCCAAGGTTCGATCGGACACAGTTAATTCATCAATAGTCAATTGTTCAAAGGTGACATTTTTGATATTTTCTGCGTCAGCTTTTCTTTGGGCAATTTCAATCATCTTCGATGAGATATCTATGGCGCGAATATGTTTAACATAGGGTGCATGAGTAATGGCGGTCGATCCTGTCCCACAGCCAAACTCCAGCACTTCCATATCTGGCTTAAAGTATTCCCGTGTCACTTGCAGTTTTTTCTGATAAGCCGCTCGATCAGCAATGGGTTGTTTGGAATAGCTTTCGGCGATTTTGTCCCAAAATTTAGCTGAATAACTCATTATTACCCTTTTTATAGTTGAATTTCTATTTTTTTGTCAAACTTTGACTTATGCTTCCTGTTTACGCCACTTCCATGCTAGCCAAATGATAATTACTAAAGTGATAAATCCTATCGTTGTAAAAAACACGTCATCGAGATCGAGCGGTTTCTTTGCGATAACAGATGCAAGGGTTATGCTCCCTACAATGATGTTTGCCCAGCGATTTAATCGATACTTTAATACCCTAGATAGAACAACCATAGAAATCGGAATCTCCACCATAATTCCCCCTACCAACAATACTCCGTCAGTCACTTGAGTTCCATTTACAATTCCTGTCATCATTTCTTCTAGAAGTCCTGGTCTAAATAGATCGTGAATATCTCGAAAAATCATATTAAGCAGGAAAAATATCCATAACGTAGAAAGCAAAGCTTTTATATCCATTCCAATGCTCTTTTTCTGGGAAATCATTTTTATACTCCTGTTTTTGAACGATATTGCTTAAGTTTCATTACCTTGCTATTAGCATCTATCTCTGATTTCAGACCTAGAGCAGCGCGGTAGAAATAACCCACCAGGTACAAAATCTTCAAAGCTTTACACATCAATACTTCTGACTTATAAATTCCGTTACGCGGCACTAGTTTATTGATGACAAGTCTAGATCGACCGTACGCTTGTGGATAGGAAATTGAATTTCCATCACAAACTCCGAATCACCTGGTCGTTTGGGCAATTCCAGAAAGACCAGTCGCACGGGACCTGCAAAAGCATAGTGATTTGCCTCGACCCATTCACCGATCGCGTTGTACCCCAGAAGCTTGGCACAGGAACTCGTAGGAGGGATAAACGTCGCCATTGTTGCCGATGGAAGCGATCGCGTAGCGAGGATCGTACCATCATAGGTGCTAAGAGGAGCATGGGAAGTCTTATGAAGCAAACGTCCCAGTTCGACATCAGCGCGATCGCTGGTTATTCCATCTTCGTGAAGGACAATCGTCATGGGTCCATAGGTGGCATCATTCTCCCCTGGGAGAGCGTCCATAACAGACCAGAAAAAATCATCTCCTGATTCAGCCGTTGGTAACACCTTGCGTATTCCGATAAGTTTTTGTTGAGGGACTTGCTTCACCACCACATCACGCACGTGAGTAGCGCGGTCTTTAATTTGCTTCAAGCGCGATTCAATTGTGCGAATGCGTTTGAGTTCATCCAGCACCTGTTGCTCTAATTCAGCTTTTTTCATCAATAACATACCCTGAATTTCTTCGAGGGAGATATCATCTTTGATCAATCGCCTGATTTGATCTAACGATAACCCCAACTCTTTGAGTGCGAGAATGCGGTTGAGTGCGGGTAATTGGCTTGCGCTATAGTAACGATGCCCACTTGCAGAATCGACTTTGATTGGTTGAAACAGACCAATCTCATCGTAGTAACGCAGTAACCGCTTAGAAACCTGGGCGATCCTAGAAAATTCCCCAATGCTGTACATGATGTCTTCGTTTCGTTTTTTCTAGATATTTATCAACATAGGGGATGCCGTAGCGTGAAGATCGAGGAAAATAAAAAATCTTTTCGTTAATTTATTTTATTTTTGGTATGGGTAAGTATCCCGCTTCAGAAATTAGTTAAAGAACTCTGCAGTACCGCTACTATGAGGAGGTTGAGAGTAAGGCATAATTTCTAGATCGGGGCCGCCTAGTTGTTTCCAGTTCAAAATCTTACCCCTATATACATCTTTTAGTTGAGCCAAGGTCAAACCAGGTATATCCAAACTTGGGTTAGTGACAATTGCGACTCCATCTATGGCTATTGGAATCTGCTTGAGAGTAAAATTTCGTTGTTTTGCTAGTTGATACTCTTGGGAATGAAGTGGACGGGAAGAGTGAGCAATGGTTAACTGGTTGTCGAGTAACATCTTAATACCAACCCCAGAACTAGGTACTAATATTGGATGCTCCCGATACTTTAAGCTAAATTCTGGTGTTTGAGCCAAAATCAGAGGATCTACTTTTGTTCTAATTAAAGCCCAAGCTATACTACCACCATAGTGAAAAGACCCCTTGGGGGCATCGTTGACTTCAATAGTGCTTTTTACTTGGTCTGATGGAATGAGAAATGTCTCTATTTTTCTAGGTTGGAGATTAATTGGTAAATTTTCTGGGCTCTTTGGTGTTAATTCTATTTCCTCAGCCAGTGGAGTAAAATCTAAATTTTTTTTGAAAACAAATGAATTGATAAATGAAATAAAAACCCCTAAAATACTCGTCCCCAAAAAAGCTAATAAATAATAATTGTTCAGCCGATATTTTTGTTGATGTCGAGCATTTTTATTGTTTTTGTCTGGCTCCTCTCTCTCTAGAGCCCCAATTTCTTTTTGACTATGTTGGTTTTTTTTAGCTAAAAGCCCTACTAAAATAGGAGAGTTATAATATTTAGCTAAATTCTCTTTGCTTTCTAGCTGAATTACCTTTTGATAATCTTTTCTAGCTCTTGTGTAGTGGCCAACCGAGTAATATGTTAAGGCTCGATTATAATAGGCTAAAGAATAATTGGGAGCCAGTTGAATAGCTTCATTCAAATCAGAGATAGCTTTTATATAATTGTTCTGAGCAATATACACCAAACCTCTACCATAGTAGAGTAATGGTTTTGTTTGGTCTATTTCAATTGCTTGATTTAGAGCGAATATAGCTCGTTCGTATTCTTTCAATCTAATCCAGTTTCGGGCTCTCTCTAGATAGAATTCTGCATCCCGATTGTTTCTTAATATTGTTTGATTAAATTGAGTATTATTTGACACTAGACTATTTTTTTCTTATCTATATAAGAGCTTAACACTTCCGTATTTTTACGTAAGCGATTTATCTTAAAGTCTCTTTGTGAGTTTTATCAATGGAAGGGATAGTTAGTTATCACTAACTTCATGTCGTCAGTTTGTAATAAGTCTTTGTAGTATGTAAAACCAATTCTTTTTAAAACTTTCTGAATTTTAGTTGGGAATTTTTTATAAATATTTAATAAATGCTCTAAAGAAATATCAAGTCTAATATTCAGTTATTTTTTTGCTCGCGTGAATCTAGATCGATATTGTTTGACGATCGAGATCAACACTTATTTAAACACATTTGATAATGTAATGGTTAAGTGAAATCACTTAACTATAGTCCCTTTACTTCACAATTAATTTAAGGATTTTACAGAGAAGATTGACTGTAAATTTAATTTTTTTTAGTGGTGAATAATTTTGGTAATAGTGGCTTCCTGGCGAGTTCTTGTTTTTTAGAGTCGCTATAATTTCGGATTTTTTTTACAGAAAATAACCAGACAAAAACGGAGATTAATTATGTCCAAAACAACTAGCAAAATAGATCTAAAATTCCTAAAAAAAGGATTATTTGGTGTTGGCATTTTAATGTTAGGGATCTTACTACCTAATACTTTGTCAAATATCCCAGCCAGTGCAATTGAACTGTATGATAAAAGCATTTCTTGGAAAAAGGCTCCACGCTTAGTTAAAGCTACTGTTAACCACAACGAACCTAAAGTTAGAGCGGCTTATCAATTTACGATCGAAGTGCCATTAGAAGCACATAAATCAATCAGATCCGTTAAAATTGCTCAGAAGCCTAATAACGAGGAGATAAATTTCGATCTCGATAGAACTCGCGTCTTTGAAAGCAATAGTTCAACTGATACTAGTGAGGTTTCTATTGTTAGCGTTATTGGAAACAAACCTGTAAACTCCAATGAGGTTCAAGTTGTATTTGCTAGTCCCCTAAAGCCTGGGAGTACGGTAACAATTGAGCTGATTGCTAAGCAAAATCCTCTCTATGGTGGTGTTTATCTGTTTGATGTCATTGCCTTTATCGAAGGAAAAAATAACTTTAGTTTGAATTTAGGTTCTGCTCGCCTCCATTTCAATGAGGCAGGTGATTGAGAATACCAACGGGGGAGATCGTTTTAATTTTCCCCTAATTGACTCTAGCTCAAATTTTGCACCTAGGGAGTTTAACGAAAGAATATGGCTTTGAGCGCATACAAGCAGACTTCAGGAGACAAATCGGCTATAAAGTTAAAAATTCAAAGTTTAATTTTGAATTTTGAGTTGTTTTGCTGTTTCTTTTGTTTGCGCTAAAGAAGCTTCAATAAGTCGAGATCCCAACTTTTTAACTCGATCGACTAAAACCTCTCCAGCAGTTTCAGGAGAACCGACATTAAAAGGTGGTGCGGGGTTATATTCAAGTAATAATTGGCGAGTTTTTGCAGTTTCTTCGCCGCAAAGTTTAGCCGCAACAACCAATGCGAAATCTATTCCAGCAGTTACCCCACCACCTGTAATCCGGTTGCGATCGACTACTACTCTTTCTGTTCCCACTTCTACACCCAACATTGCTAATTGGTCGCGAACTAACCAGTGAGTTGCAGCGCGATATCCTTGTAATAAGCCAGCAGCAGCTAAGATAAAAGACCCAGTACATACTGAAGTAATATATTTTGCTGTTTTGCCTTGTAAAGCTAAAAATTCTAACACTTCTCGATCGCGCATCATTTCAATATATCCGATGCCAGCACCACCAATACACAAAACATCTAATTTAGGACATTCAGCAAAAGTAGTAGTAGGTAAAATTGTCAAGCCTTCATCGCTAGTTACCGGATCTTTTGTTTTCCATAAAATATGAACTTGGGTATTAGGTATTGAGGCAAAAACTTGATGAGGGCCGAGAATATCTAGTTGAGTCATTTTAGGATAAATAACCAGACCGATTTGATATTTTGTTTCGTTTGTCATTTACTTAACTCCTTCTGTAATAAAGTTGACGGTTTGTCGGACAACTCGATCGTCGCGAAGAATTCTTTTATGTCCGAGTCCAGAAGTAACAATCAATTGAGCGTTTGACCAAGATCTAGCGATCGCCATACTTTCTTGATAAGAAACTTCTCGATCGCTACGATCGTGAAATAATAAAGCCGGAATGTTAAACTTAGCTGCTATTCTATCTACCGAAGATCTTTGCCAAACATCTTCGCCAAACTTGTTTTCCATCAAGTTACGCAGTTCTTCTTCTGTCTCTTTCGAGAGTCTTGCCAATCTGGAAAATCCTGTAATTGCACTCGACAACCAACACAGAGCGCCCAAAAATACTACTTTACTTGCAACAACACTTTTACTAAGAGCTAGTGTAGTACTCGTAGCTCCTAATGAATGAGCAATAATACCGTGTATTGAACCTTCGTTTTTAGCAACGGTTTCTATCGCAACAGCCAACTCGAACCCGCTAGTTTGGTTTCCTGGTGTTCGACCGTGTGCGGGTGCATCAAAAGCAAGAACGCGATATCCAGATTCCACTAGGGGCTTAACGAAGTAACCCAGCTGGGTTCCACGTCCTCCCCATCCGTGAACCAGTAAAACAGTTGCACCCTCTCCCCAACAATAGGCGTTAAGGTTTACTGAATTAGCAGGAATAGAGAAAATTGTTGCTTGTTCTAGAAATTTCTGTTCTGCTTCTGGAGCTGATTTCCTTGGTGGGGTGAGAAATTTCTCAAAAACTTGGCGAGAGTTAATTAGATCTCTAGATTTGCTGTTGTTTTCTATCTGTTTCACTTGCGTTAATTCCTAAAACCAGAGCCATATTAAAATTCGCTTTGTTTGTGCCATTGTTGTAGAAGTAATGACGACCAAAAAATAAAACCAATCAAAGACAGTCCGGCGATCGCGTCGCACCAAATGAGCAAGTGCATTTTCACCGACATTGAAGTCACCATTGGATAGAAATAGTGTGCTGGACTCGAAATGCTAGTAATCGAATAAAAGCCCAGACAAAGGTAAGACAACCAAAAAAGTCCTCTGCCATATAGCCAATAACCTAATAATCCAAATGGGGTCATAAAGATTAGAGTGGCGAAAACTCCAGCAGTTGTAATCCAGTCAGGTTCGGGGTATCGATCGACGAAAATAGCATTATCGGTGTAGTGCAGCGTTGTAGAGACTATATTAAAAAGTACTAAAAGTAGCAGTATTATCTGACTATTTTTTCGAGGTTTCACCAGCTTGTGTTGAGATAGTTTAAATATGGGATTTGTAATAGTATAAAAATTAGTATCAAAGTAGTATATTACCCAGTTGGGTAATTTTTGAGAGTTAAATGGGTAATTCTCTTCACGGTCTATTTCGTGCCTTAGCTTCGGCCCGCGACGAAAAGGAAATAAGATTTCGTTTTATGGATAAAAGCGTCGGCGAACATTTTGGCGCGCAAGATTGGGGAATCCACCTTTACGACAAGGGGTTTCGTCTCGCCTCTGTCGATATTAGGGGCGTAAAAAATGTCGATGAGTTTGTAGAACGCTACCAAAAAATCGGGCGAGATAACGATCCGTTGCTTAGTTACGTGTTGCAATATCACGCCCCAACTCATGAAGAAATGATATTATCTCCAGGCGGCTGGAAGCAAACTGAAACATATAAGAATTTTTGCGCCTACTACAACCACGAACACATAGCGGTCGGACCGATCCTCGGTGAAGGTCGTCTCGTCGGTGCGATTTACTTTGCTCGCGTAGACGACACCCCTGCATTTAATAACCAGGATATTGCTAACTTAAGCGCAGTCTGCAATCATCTTTCTGCAACTCTAGCAACAGTGCGTACCGCTACGCGGATTCCTTCGGAATCCCAACAAACAAGTCTCAATTACCCTCTAGCCAGCCGTTTAACACGCCGCGAACTACAAATAGCTCAATTAGTAGCTCAGGGATTAACCAACGCCGAAATCGGCACCAAATTGTGGATTAGCAGAAATACCGTTAAACAAACTCTCAAAAATATATTTCGCAAACTTGATGTCTCTGCTCGCGCTCACATGGTCGCAAAACTTAAAGATGTTATCGGCTAAAATTTTTTCCATATCATAATTTGTCACTAAAAAATTTTTTCGTTACAAATTTTTAAAAAAAATAGCTAAAATTAAAACTATATAGAGCATCAACAACGAGGACGCTAACAATGGGACTAATTAAAGGCGTTGCGGTTCGTCCGCTAGAGTCAATCCAATCGGGAATGGCTCAATTTTATACACCCCAATCTAGCAATGAGACCATGTTGGTGCAAATTGCGCCAGAAACAATCGACGAGCTATTCGTTCACCACTTTCAGACCGACCAGCTTTTAGTAGTGCGGGGAGAATTTATTCTGGTAGTCCTGCAAAATAGAAAGTACGAATACATACATTTGAGCGAAAGTAAACCCCAAGTAGTTGAAATTCCTCCTGGCATACCTCACGGAGCAATTAATCTTAATTTGGAACCCTGCGTCCTAGTTAATGCGGTGTTGCGCCACGGTCCAACTCACGAAAAGGATTACAGACCTCTAAAACGACCTTTTCCATACGACCTAGCAGCAGCTAAAGCGAAAATAGAGAAATCAATTTCAGCAGTCTGAGATTAGCTTATTGCATTTTCCGATGTTTTTTAAATAACGGGACGGGGCGGGCAGTGGGTCTTATGGTATAAGCTAGAAATAGCTGGAAAAAGCTGTTTACTGCCCCAGTTATGCCCCTATTAATACTGATTGCTGATGATGACCTAGGAATTCGTATGGCTGTCACCGACTACCTGGAACTATCTGGCTATTCAGTCATCACTGCTAAAAACGGACAAGAAGCTCTATCTCTATTGGAATCTTATCATCCTCACCTGCTGGTTTCGGACATTAAAATGCCCGTAAAAGACGGTTATGAGTTGGTGCAACAAGTCAGAAAGCGACCGGAGTTTCGCTTGTTGCCAGTAATATTTTTGACAGAGCGAGGAAGTAAAGACGATCGAATTCGCGGCTATCAAACAGGATGCGATTTATATTTACCCAAACCCTTTGAAATGGAAGAATTAGGTGCTATAATTCGCAATTTTTTGGAGCGATCGCAAATAATTCAGTCAGAATGGAGATTTGTCGAGCCAAAAAAAAATTCAAAAGCACGTCAAAGCCACCCTATTGCTAAAATTGAATCTTTTAACCTTACTCAACGAGAACAGCAAGTGTTAGATTTACTCACCACTGGTCTGTCTAACATTGAAATTGGCGATCGACTTCATTTAAGTCACAGAACGATCGAAAAATATGTAAGCAGTTTGCTCAGAAAAACAGAAACTAACAATCGTGCGGAATTAATACGCTTTGCTTTAGAGCATCATTTGGTAGATTGACTAAAAGGGAACAGGGAATAGGGAACAGGCAAGAGTGAAAGATATCGATATTTTCTAATCTTATTTCCTGTTCCCTCCAGCCTTGGGCTGGTTATTCTTTTACCATTAATTTTTGCTTTTTGACTATTTCCTGTAACAAACCGTCACAAGCATCTAAAAGTAAATCTATTACGTTATCAAACCCTTCTGAACCGCCGTAATAGGGGTCTGGGACTTCTTTTACCTGGCGATCGGAAGCAAAATCGCACATTAATTTAACTTTATCTTCATAGATTCCTTCCCGATCGAGATAGAGAATATTTCGATAGTTATCCCGATCCATTGCTAAAATCAGGTCGAAGTTTTCAAAATCGGACTTGTGAAACTGCCTGGATCGACCTTTTAATGTAATTCCTCTTTGCTTTGCTGCAAAGCTCATGCGAGAGTCTGGAGGGGAGCCGATATGATAACTAGAAGTACCTGCTGAATCGCAAATAATAGCACTATTGAGATCGGCTCGATCGACTAAATAATTCATAATGTTCTCTGCAGAGGGAGAACGACAAATATTACCTAAACAGACAAAAAGTAACTTATAAGACATATTATTTATCAATATATCTACTCAGTGGTGAAAATTACGGCGTGGCAGAAAATTTAGGTAATTGCCAACACCGTTTTTCTAGAAAGTTTACATACCTGGAAGATTTAATCCACTGGTGAGTTCTTCCATGCGCGTGCGCATGGTTTCAGAGGATTTGTTGTAAGCATCTTTGACGGCGATAGTAACTAACTCAGAGAGTTTTTCTGCGCCTAGATCGAGAGCTTCTGGGGCAATTTCTACCTGACGTGGTTCTTGGGAACCACTCATGGTGACTTTAACCAGTCCGTTTTCACTTTCTCCAGTAATTTCCATTTGCTCCAATTCTTCTTGAAGCTGTCTGGCGCCTTGTTGAACTTGCTGAGCTTTTTTGAAAGCGTCAGCAAGTTCCTTCATTTTGCCCAAACCCAATCCGAATCCTTGTCCTTTTGCCATAGTTAAATGCGTTTAAATTTTTTTCTTAGGAAACAAAAGTAGAGTATCTCAGGTAAGAAATTTTTTCACCTGTGTTTATCTTAATATCCCCATAATTAGGGCAGTGTTTTTTCCTTTGCGAAGGCAAATTTCCGAAAACTTAGCTGCCAACTCTACTGGGCGATCGCTAGTTCTTTGGGGACAGCTCGCAAAGGTAACGCTTAGTGAGAAAGTAAGTCGACCCTCCTCAATCTTACAGTCTTTACTTTAGCCTAATAAGTATCATAACTTATTGTTTTGTGGCAATCTTGAGACAAATCGACCCACTAGGACTAGTTCTAAAATTCCCCTAATAATTTTACTTCTGGTTCCAGGTGTAGAGACCAACGATACTCCACTTGTTCTTGAATATGACGAATTAGGCGAAAAATATCGTCGGCTGTGGCGCCACCGCAGTTAATTATAAAGTTAGCGTGACGATGTGCTATTTGAGCGCCGCCGATTTGGTAGCCTTTTAAACCGATTTGTTCGATCAACCAACCAGCCGCATAGGATTTGGGATTGCGAAATACGCTGCCACAACTGGGTCGATCGTAGGGTTGGGAGTTTTTGCGCTTCATCAAATGTTGTTGAGTTATTGCCATAATTTCAGCGCTGTCAAAACCTGGTTCTAATTGAAAGGTTGCTTCGACTACCAAAAGTCGATCGCCTTGTAAATTAGAACTGCGATAGCTGTAATTTAAATCCCTCGCACTTAGTTTTTTTACTTCCATTTGCGATGAAATAACGGTGGCGCTGACGAGGCGATCGGCAACGCATTCGGAGTGAGCTCCAGCATTCATGACCACTGCTCCCCCAACTGTTCCTGGTATGCCTGCGGCCCATTCTAGACCTCTCCAGCCCCATTTTGCAGCTTCCCAAGCCAGACGAGCTATTGATTCGCCTCCTCCGGCAATTATCTGAGCTGTTTCGAGGTCAAATTTGTTGTAGCGAAGGTGACGAGTGGACAAGGTTAAGCCAGAAATTCCTCGATCGCTCACTAGAAGATTAGAACCCGCTCCTAAAATAGTTAGGGGCAAATCTTCTTGAGACTCATACCACTGGAGAATTGCACGTACATCTTCCCAGTTTTTTGGCGCTGCATACCATTGAGCCAAACCTCCTACGCGCAAAGAAGTAAGGTTTGCTAAACATACTTGAGGCTGTATTAGACAATCACTCCCATTCAATTTTATTGGCTCTGGGGGAACTTTAACGGCACTACAAGACAGGGTCTTGGCTCGGTCAAAAGTCTTAGATACAATATTCACGAACACCACGCGCGGCAAAAAACCACCATTTTTCTCTGATGGAAGAGCCACGCCCTCCTTAATTAAACTTAATAATAGAAGATGAGAAGATATACCTAGGTCAGTCCCTTGACAATCGATCGAGAAAATTTGTTTCTTTTTTATAATTCCCAATTCGAGAGCGACTGACTTGGGTTAAGTCGAATGAATTTTTGCTGCTTAAGCGATTGGTTAAGCTAATTTTCTTCGCTCCGAACAAAAAATCGACATAACTTCAGGGATGGTTTGATTGACATTTCCAGCTCCCAGAAATAGAGCTAAATCTCCTGGTTGAAGTATTTCTGCTAAAAAGCTACTCAAAGAGTCTATTGCTCGATGATAAATAACTCGATCGCGATGACTAGAGATTTCTTGTGCTACCTGGTTCCCCGTAATTGTCCCTGGGTTAACTTCTCCAGCGCTGTAGATATCGGTAACAACAACCAAATCCGCGTCGCTAAAAGCACTGCCAAATTCTTGTAAAAAAGTGAGAGTGCGGCTGTAGCGGTGAGGTTGGAAAATTGCCACTATTCTTTGATGAGAATCTTTATTTAGCAGTAAGCGAGCGCCAGCTAAGGTAGCACGGATCTCGCTGGGGTGGTGGGCATAATCATCTACAAAAGTAATACCGTTGGATTTACCGCGATATTCAAATCTTCGTTTAGCACCCTCGAAAGAAGCGATCGCCTCTGCTATTACTTCAAATTCTAAACCATGGAGTCGCCCTACTGCTATTGCAGCTAAAGCATTACTGAGATTGTGTTCTCCCAGTAAAGGCGATCTCATTATTCCTAATAATTTTCCTCTTTCCCAGACTCTAGCCGTGCAACCTCCTGGGTGATAAATTATTTCTCCTACTGTGTAGTCAGCACCTTTGTTGAGATCGGTGCTGTAAGTAATTTGTGGTTTGAGTTCTTTTTGAACTGTTTCGCAATCAATACACCCTATGAGAGTTTGACATTGAGAGCCAAACTCTTTAAATATTTCCACTACCTCTTCTAAATTTTGGTAGCGATCGGGATGATCTAATTCAATATTGGTAACTACACCAATTTGGGGAGAATGTTTAATCAGAGAACCGTCTGATTCATCTGCTTCTGCTACTAGTAAATTTCCTCTACCCAAACGGGCATTTCCTTGCCAGGCATCTACCTCACCACCTACAATTATGGTGGGATCTAGACCGGCAAAAAATAGTATGTATCCTATTAAGCTGCTGGTCGTAGTTTTGCCGTGAGTTCCTGCTACAGCTATACTTTGATAATCTTCAATCAAGCTAGCTAAAAGATCCGAGCGATGAAAAATAGGATAACCTCGCTCTGTGGCAGCTTGGTATTCGGGATTTTTACTACTAATTGCTGTCGA
Organism: Prochloraceae cyanobacterium; assembly: GCA_030065755.1. Taxonomy (GTDB): domain Bacteria; phylum Cyanobacteriota; class Cyanobacteriia; order Cyanobacteriales; family JASJDA01; genus JASJDA01. The sequence continues at coordinate 12,717 of JASJDA010000171.1, forward strand.
ACAAATTACTTGAGGTAAATTGTCTCGATATTGTTGCGAACTCGAATAGTTTCTAGGTTGAAACCAATCTAAGTTAGCAGCCTCTTGACCATTAAAAATACGCACCCCCAGCGATCGCAAGCGCTGAGTAATGTGACTTTCTCGCAAATCCGAACCCGAGACAGGCAGTTCCCGCTTAGCTAAAATATGAGCAAGTGCTGACATTCCTATTCCGCCAATACCGATGAAATGGAATGGTCTGCCACTCAAATCAATAGTTTTCACTCTCTTTATCTCCTTACACACCACAACAGAGAATAAATCGTTGCCTTAATTTAAAGCGTCACGATAACAATAATTCATTTTTGAATCTTTGGCTGTATGTTCTGGTTGGCTCAAACGCTAAATCTGTTTTTTCACGCTAATAAACCTTGAATACTAAAGAATAAGCGAATTTATGCCTTACTTTGTTTACTTTTAATTCCCCCAGTGGGGAATTTTTGTTGTTTGATACAACAATAGAGGTATTTTACCCTCAGTTGACGATCGTCGCGAAAATTAAGATAAATTCTACTATTCCTCGATCGAGCTTGGCGATAAGTTTAGTAAATTTAATCTATTCGATGTTGACTGCAACCGAATAGGCTCACTAAATGAGGGAAAAGGCGCGAAAAGGAGCCAGAATGAATGGTATTGACGAGTATAGATTGGGGAGCAAGATAACTCCAAAATCTGCCTGAAAAAAAATTACCAGTAAAAAAGGCAAATTTAGATATTGAAATGTGTTTACTTTAAGATATTATTGGGTTTATTAAGAATCATTTAATCTATTGAGTTAAAAGACAGAGGGAAAAAACAGTGGTAAGAGTAGCGATCAATGGTTTCGGACGGATCGGACGTAACTTTCTCAGATGTTGGCTGGGAAGAGAAAACAGCAACTTAGAGGTGATCGGTGTCAATGATACTTCCGATCCCAAAACTAACGCTCACCTGCTGAAATACGATTCGATGTTGGGGAAACTAGACGCAGAAATTACAGCAGACGAGAACTCCCTCACAGTAAACGGTAAAACAATTAAGTGTTATTCCGATCGCAATCCCTTAAACTTGCCTTGGGACTCCTGGGGAATTGACATAGTCATCGAGTCTACAGGGGTTTTTGTAACTGAAGAAGGAGCTTCCAAACACCTAGCAGCAGGTGCTAAAAAAGTTGTGATTACTGCTCCTGGTAAAGGAGGAGGAAATATCGGAACTTATGTCATTGGTGTCAATGACAAACAATACGAACACAGTAAATATAATATTGTCAGTAACGCTAGCTGTACTACTAACTGTCTCGCTCCTGTAGTCAAAGTGATTCACGAAAACTTTGGCATCATTAAAGGAACGATGACCACTACTCACAGCTACACTGGGGATCAACGCATTCTCGATTCTAGTCACCGCGACTTGCGCAGAGCAAGAGCTGCTGCTGTTAATATTGTACCCACTTCTACTGGTGCGGCTAAAGCAGTAGCATTGGTGATTCCAGACCTTAAAGGAAAACTTAATGGTATTGCTATGCGGGTACCTACTCCTAACGTTTCTGTGGTCGATTTGGTGGTACAAGTAGAAAAAAGCACGATCGCCGAGCAAGTTAATGACGTTATTAAAGAAGCTTCCCAAAACTCTATGAAGGGAATTATTGCTTATAACGACTTACCTCTAGTTTCCTGTGATTATCGCGGTACCGACGAATCTTCTATTGTTGATGCTAGCCTGACTATGGTTATGGGTGGGGATCTAGTTAAAGTAGTTGCCTGGTATGACAATGAATGGGGTTATTCTCAAAGAGTTGTAGATTTGGCTGAATTAGTTGCACAAAAGTGGGAATCATAACAACGTGAACTTTCCCGACTCTGACTGCTCAGCAGTACAGAGCGGGTTTCCCTCGTGTGGAAAGATGGGGAAGATGGGAAAATGAAGTAGATTGGTGCATTAATTCTGAGTCTCCCTTATCTCCCTTAACTCCTAGTTAGCGGATAGGAACAAAACCAGTTTTTTGAATCAGTCTTTGTCCTTCTTTAGAAAGAAGCAAGCTCGCATAAGCTTTTCCTACTTCCTCTTCAATACCCCCGTTTTGTTTCATGATTACGTAGAGGTCCCGAAGCAGGGGATAACTACCGTTGTGAAACACCTGATAATTGATCTGGTTCCGACTAGCCGGACATTGCTCAGGTTCTATGTAAGGTTGGACGTAGGGGGGGACGAACTCTTGAGAGGTATTGCCGATAGAAAGGGGTTTTACTTTGCACTGTCCTATAATTTCAGCAGCAGAAGCGTAGAAAATAGCACCTTTATTGGTAGCAATTTGTCGAAGGGTTGTAGTAATGTTTGAAACTATTTTTACCTTAGGGCTAAATTTTTGCCCTAACAAAACTTTTTTAGTAAAGAATTGAGCCGTACCGCTTACTTTAGTAGATTTAGAGTACATAGTTATTTCTAAATCTGGCCCGCCGACTTGTTTCCAATTAGTAATTTTGCCAGTATAAATATCTCTGAGTTGATTTAAGGTCAATCCAGGAATATTCAAGTTGGGGTTAACTGCAAAAACTATCCCGTCGATCGCTACAGGAATTTGTTGAAGAGTAAAACCTCTTTCCTTGGCTTGAGAATACTCTAAAAGAGAAAGAGGTCGGGAAGATTGAGCGAAAACTAATTCATTGTGTAACAACATATAAATTCCCGATCCCGAACTCGGAGAACGAACTGGATGTTGTACGTAATGCAATTTAAATTCTGGCCAAACTGAGGCTATATTTGGCTGTATTTGGCTTCTAATTGTAGCCCAACTGGTGCTCCCACCATAGTTAAATGTGCCATAAGGAACATCTTCAACCTCAATAAATTTACCGACTAATTCTAAATTTTTTAAAGGAAAATTTTGAATTTTGTTTGAAGCAACAAGCTGCTGGGTTGGATTGATTATAGATTCTTGCTTTGATTCAGTCTTGAAATTTTGAGGAATCAACTTAGCTCCATTTAAGAAGATAAATACAGAAGATGTTATTGCGATCCCTACCAAGGATAAAAACCAAAGTAGACTGCTTTTGTTTCGATCCTGTCGATTTAGAACAGAATTTTTATCTCGGTTAACAGGATTGCCATATTGCTTATTTTTATTATTTTTGGCTTTTTGTCTTTGTTTTTCGATTTTTGCGAAATGTTGCTCTACCCAATTGAGATTGAAAATATTTTTATAAATGGGGTTGTAAACTACTAAATCTCCATGATAAACATCTAGTAATCCTATGTGTAATAAAACCTGTTCTTCTTGAGTATATTTAGCTGGAACTTTCTCTTGTTCTAATACTTGACGATATAGTATTAGTAGTCTGGGAACGCCTCGTTTTTTCTCTAGTAATCGATCTCGGATTTCTTTGAAATGTTCTGCCGCAACGCTAGTTTGCCAATTTTTAACTAACTTGGTTTGTACTAGCTTTTTAACTATGGCTGCTTCTTGTCCGCTGGAAATAAATCCTGGAAAGTTATTGACAATTTCACATAATCTATCAGTCAGATAAACATTTCGATTTGTCCAAGAAAGAATTTGTTCTAGCACGATATAGGGAGAATCAGAGCTTTTTTCTAATTCGCCTAAAATTTTGTTATAAACTTCCACATTCATTACTCGTTTGCGAACTCAACTAAAATAAAAACAGGTTAATAAATGATATTATCTCTTTTGATAGTATTGGCAAGGGCTCAACTCTAGATAAAAAGATACTTTTCACGATCGCGATCGCCGACAATTAACTCTTTTTTCCTCAATGACTGTCAAAAAAATTATTTTAGGTAGTTTTTTAGAAGTATATAGCATTTTTGACCCCTTATTTTTAAAGATTAAAACAACTTCAACACTTCTAATGAATGATGAATTTTGAAGAATGACTAACTTCAGCTTATTTGAGAGTTTGATTTTTTTGCTAAAAACTGAGTATTACTCTTATTGGGCGGTTTTTAATCAACGATTGTTCTCATCCCTTATCTTTCATCTCCCCTTTAAGAACATGAGGCCTGTCCCTCTCACAACCAAAAAAATCTAATACTTTACTAGTATTAGCACTAAATGACTTTATTAAAGGGTATGATGATAAGTTTATTAATAAATTTAGAAGCGGTAAAGAGCTGTTCAAAAAATATGATTTCAGAGCTAGAGACTCTGGTTGGGTCAAATTCACAGATCGTTAACTGGGAAAATATTCCCTCAAACTGGAAAGAGAAAATTCTAAGAACTGTTAATAGTAATGATTTCTCAACTTACTTGATTTATCCTCACACCCAGAAGGCTCTTTCTCAAGTAATTAAGTATGCTAGCGATCGTCGTTTAAATCTGATTCCTTGTGGTAGCGGTAGCAAACTCAGTTGGGGAGGACTGACAAAAGATATTTCTCTATTAGTCAGCACTAAATACCTCAATCGTATTATAGAACACGCAGTTGATGACTTGACAGTAACGGTAGAATCTGGTATTAGCTTAACCGAGCTTCAGGATACTCTCAAACAAACGGGTCAATTTCTCGCTCTCGATCCTTCCTACCCAGAAGATGCAACCATTGGTGGAATTATTGCTACAGCCGATTCTGGGAGTCTGCGGACCCGCTATGGAGGGGTAAGGGATATGTTACTCGGTCTATCTTTCGTGCGCGCTGACGGACAAATAGCTAAAGCTGGAGGTCGAGTAGTCAAAAATGTGGCTGGATATGACTTGATGAAGCTATTTACAGGTTCTTATGGTACTTTAGGGGTTATTTGTCAAGCAACATTCAGATTGTATCCTCTACCAGAAGCATCGACGACAGCAGTGTTAACAGGAGAAAATGAAGCGATCGCTACTGCTACTAAAACCTTACTAGCTTCTACTTTAACTCCCACTGCTGCTGACTTACTCTCTGCTAGTGTTGTCGATCGTCTCCAGATTGGAGGAAGTATGGGGTTAATAGTCCGCTTTCAAAGCATATCCGAAAGCGTTAAAGAGCAAATAACCATACTTGAATCTATTGCAAAACAGGTAGGTTTGCAAACAAGTTTGTATGAGGATGCTGATGAGGAACAATTATGGCAAAGATTACAAGAAATAATGCGATCGCGTAGCGCCTCGTCAGAGACGAGATCGCCTGCGTCAATAGAAAAAATTACTTGCAAAATAGGAGTATTACCTAATGCTGCTGTCGAAACACTTAATGTATTAGATGGGTTGGGTATAATTCGTGCTAGTAGCGGACTAGGACAATTAAATCTAGAAAATAGTGAAGAGGCGATCGATATAATTAAAAAAATGAGATCTCACTGCGAACACAATCGCGGGTTTCTCACTATTTTAGAAGCACCAGTTACTATTAAAAAACAACTAGATCCTTGGGGATATACAGGTAACGCTCTAGAAATTATGCGTAAAATCAAAAAACAATTCGACCCAGAAAATATTTTAAGTCCCGATCGCTTCGTTGGGGGAATTTGAAGGGGAGTGTGGGGAGTGTGGGGAGAGGGGGAGAGTGGGAGAGGGGGAGACAGGAAGAGGTGGAGAGAATAATAAACAAACAGCCAATAGCAAATTATGCAAACATCAGATAAGTCGATAACAAATTCACCGTGGGATAAGGTTAATGTACAGAAGGAACTTGAAAAAAATATTCAGGGTTTTGACAATAAAAAACCTCCGAAACAAGAATTAATTGATAGCTGCGTCCATTGTGGATTTTGTTTGTCAACCTGTCCTAGCTACAGGGTAATTGGTAAAGAAATGGATTCTCCTAGGGGGAGAATTTATCTCATGGATGCCATTAATAAAGGAGAAGCAGCATTAACAGAAGCCACAACCGAACATTTCGATTCTTGTTTGGGATGTCTTGCTTGCGTCACTACTTGTCCTTCTGGGGTTGAATATGACAAGTTAATTGCTGCTACTCGTCCCCAGGTAGAAAGAAATCAACCTCGCAGTCTTCCAGATAAGATAATTAGAAGCATAATATTCAATGTTTTTCCTTATCCCGATCGCTTGCGAATTTTTCTTCCTCTGTTGTGGTTATATCAAAAATCTGGCCTACAAAAACTGGTTAGGGAAACAGGATTACTTAAAAAAATATTCCCTAGATTGGCGGCGATGGAGTCAATCTTACCCGAAATTAGCCTCAATTCTCTACGCAATAATCTACCAGATGTAATTCCAGCAGCAGGGGAAAAACGCTATCGTGTAGGAGTAATTATAGGGTGCGTGCAACGGTTGTTTTTCTCTCCAGTTAATGAAGCTACAGTGAGGGTTTTAACTGCTAATGGATGCGAAGTAGTAATTCCTAAAACACAAGGTTGTTGCGCAGCATTACCCGCTCATCAAGGACAAGAAAAACAGGCTCAAGAATTAGCACGTCAGATGATAGATAGTTTTGACGGGACAGATGTTGATGCCATAATTATTAATGCTGCTGGGTGCGGACATACTTTAAAAGAATACGGTCACATCCTAGAAGACGACCCAGAATATCGGGAAAAAGCTCAGGAATTTGCTGCTAAAGTTAAAGACGTACAAGAGTTTTTGATGGAAGTAGGAGTGACTGCGAAAATGTCACCTTTAACCGATGGTGAATTGACAATGGTTTATCAAGATGCTTGTCATTTATTACACGGACAAAAAATTAGTTTGCAGCCTCGTCAATTGTTGAAAAAAATTCCAGGAGTGAAGCTAAAAGAACCTATTGATGCTGCTTTATGTTGCGGTAGTGCTGGGGTTTATAATATGCTTCAACCAGAAGTAGCAGACGAATTGGGTCAGCAAAAAGTCGATAATTTATTGAATACTGGTGCTGAATTAATTGCTTCTTCTAATCCTGGTTGTTCGTTGCAAATTAAGAAACATTTGAATTTGAAAGGGAAAGAAATTCAATTGATGCACCCGATCGAATTGTTAGATTATTCCATTAGGGGAATTAAATTAACAGTTATCAGTTAACAGTTATCAGTTATCGCTTCGCTCGAAGTCAGAAGTGTGAAGTCAGAACGTCCTCCAATGAATTGATTTTTATTAAAGTCCCCTTCTTCAATAAGTTATGGGTTAGCAGGATAGGTTAT
>JASJDA010000172.1 GCA_030065755.1 Prochloraceae cyanobacterium
ATCTAGAAAAGACTCTCAAGCGATCGCTCCGACAAAAAAGCAGACGGGCATCTATGAATAATAAATATATGATGACGGTTCTACAATGCTTTTGTCAATAGGGTTTGAGATGCTCTTACCCTGAGTGATTAATCCCTCATTTTCTACTATAAAAGCTTCGGTTTTTTCTAAGATAGTATTTAAGGATTCTAGACCAGACTCGAAGAATGGCGCGGCTATGCGACCGATTCTAATTATGGATTCGGTTGCTTTATTAACGATCGCAATAAACTTTTGCGTCTGGGAATTGTCGATCCTAATACCGAAGACTTTATTTAAACTTTCTGCCGCCGCTACTCCTATTTTTTGGCTTATTAAATTGGAGAAACGATCTAAATCTTTAGAAACTACCCCTACCAAAGCTTTATAGGCGTTAAAATCTTGAGTTAGTTTGACTAAGGTTTCGGAGTTCCCAAGAGTAGCTTCTTTGAGAGCTTTAAAGGTATTTACTAAGCCATTGGCTTTAATATCTGCTGCTGTAAGTTGCAGTCTAGCGCCGTTGATAGTCAGGTTTAATTTATCGGCGTTCTCCTGCAAGCGTCCGCTAGATATCACCCTGGCTAAAGCTTGGATTTGAGTTAAGGCGATCGGGGTGCTGGTAGCTTTAGTTAACTCCGAAACTAAACCGCCCAGTTCGTCTACACTTATCCCCGCTTGCGCCGCTACTCCAGCAGTTTGAGCGAAGCCGATATTTAACTCGGAGATTGTAGTAATCCCGTTTTCTACAATGGCATATAATTTTGCTGCTGTATCTGCGGCTTTTTCTGCTCCTAGATCGTAGGCTTTTAAAGTTTGTACTAATAACCTTAAGGTACTGGCATTATCGGCTTGGGCTGCTGTGGCGAGTTTTAAGCCTGCTGTGAGTACCTGAGAGTTATCAGCAGCTTTCTTGAATCCCCCACTAGCTACCTCGTAAGCCCCCGCTAGTGCTTCTGTACTGGATACGGCATTTTTAAGGTCTTTACTTACTAAATCCTGGATCCGCTTGCCGTACTCGTTGATAGTAAGACCGCTTTTTCTGATTTCCTCGTCGTTATTGAGGAATACCGTATTTAATCTAGAGAGAGCTTCATTGAAATTGTTGTACTGACTTACTGCCTTAGTTATATTGCTCTGCCCTTCTTTGCCAAACAAAGAAAGCAAGCCCGTGGGTTCCTTAAAGTTTTTCAGTTGGGCTAACTTGTCGAGCGCTCCCGTATTGTCGTCTAAAAGCTTGAGAGAACGATTTACCCCAGTTAGCTCTAGGTTTACTTCCTTAAAGCCTTTTCTTACCTCTAAGAGTCCTTTAAACCCCAATAAGGTGATATTAAGCTTTGTAAAAACACTTTCGGTGAGGCGAATTTTAGCGATCGCATTTTCCAAACTTTTGGGGAGTTCTAGTAGTTTTTGACGGAACTTCTCAACTACAAAATTAATCCCGCCTAGAGCTGGTTTAACCGCGTCGGTAGCGAATTTTAAGCCAGTTGCCGCCGTGCTGAGCTTCGACACTTGAGACTCGATCGCCGCTATCTTTTTACTGGCTTGATCCTCTACTACAAACCTGAGCCGCGATTCTTGAAGATTGTTAAAATTCCCGTTGTCCCCAGCAAATACCAATATTTATCTCAATTTGAAAGATACAACAATATTATCAAAAATCGAGCCTAACTGTTAATTAATACTGGCTCAATCCAAATTTGTTTGTATTCTGGCTCTGGTTTGTTTCGCTTCCCAATCGGCTGGTTTCTCCAATGTCCTCGCCGCCAATGGGTTATTTTGCTGCTACCAGAACCTGGATTTTTTGTACTTTGAGAATTTGTTTCTCGTTTAATCTTAAAGTCTTTGCCAATCCAAACGGGATTGCGAAGTCGAGCATTTTTAGTTTTTCCTGCTTTTGTAGAACCAAACCCAGATTGAATAAATATACTGTCTGGTTTAGCCATCATATAAAGCATTAATTGAAAACAGAGATTGTCAATTTTTTTAATAAAATTAACTTCATCATCTTCAGTAATATTGTCCTGCTTGTACATAGATTTGGCGAGGTCAGTAATAGCAATATCTCTATATTTTGGCAATCCGTTCTCGTCTGGAGTTAAGCTAATTGTAGAAGAGTAGACCGAATCATCTTTTAAATGTGTTATCCACTGGACGCTCGTTTCTTTGTGAGGTACAGAAGTGATATTAACGGCCGTAAAGTCAATGTCAGGTCTCAAATAATCTTGAGGGTAATATTGAAAATAGATCCAATTTACATTAACTCCTTCAGTATTTTTTATTAATCCTTGAGGAAAAATAAAAAGCCCTTTAGGGACAAAAGGTTTTAAATCTATCCAATGTTTTGGAAGCTCTGTATTAATAAGAGCTTTAACTAAATCTTCTTTGACCCAATAACAGGGAATATTTTCTCGATAAATAAAATCTAAAGCGCTTATTAATAAAATTTGATATCGGTCTAACGAAGCCATTTTTATTTCGGCCATTAAATATAATTGCAAAGCTAATTGCTTTACTAGTGCTTCGTTGGAAATATAGCCTTTGACATCTTTATAATTTAAATTAGCCTTGATTTTTTTAAAATAGTCTGTTTGAGGTAATTCGTATTTTGCGAATCTATTTATCTGTTTTTTAACAGTCTTTTTGTCTACTTGGATTGTCATCAATAGTACTAAAAAGTTGATTTTTGTTTATTCTTCAGCTTAAGCTGATGTTCGAGAGATTGTTTAATTAAGTCTTTAATTTGTGGATTAGATTCTATTTTATCTCTAATTTTATCCATTTCTGGATCTCCAGTTGCTTTTTGTTCTATTTCTTTATCGAGTCGCTGGACTTCTTTGAGGAAATCCATAATAAAGACTAGATCGTAATTATCGAATAGCCAAGGAGTAATGTGAGGGGCTATTTTATAGCAGGTTGCTAGGCTGCTGATATAGATTTGGCGTTTTGTTCTACTGACTGGACTATGGCGCTCGCCTGTTCCGACTCTAGTATTTCCCGATTCACCTTTTTGGCTAATTTCAAAAAATCTGTGAACCAGTTAAATCCGTGAATTACCGCAATATGAGGAGGTTTAAAAACCTCTGCTAGATCTGGAGTGCGAGCTTCTCTAAGCAATTCTTTGAGTATACTTTCTTCAGGCATAGTTTGGAACTTTTCTAAAAATCCCAAAACTCTATTATCATTTGGATAAGCCCAAGCCCAAAAAGCTTGTTGCAAGCTTATGTCAGGGATTTTAGTAATGCCAAAAAATAGCTCGCAAAGTTCCTGTAAATTATCCTCAAACATATCAATATTCAAAGGAGTATCGCCATCAGTTCTGAGCATTTTCAGGATTTTATTGAGACGATCGAGACATTTTTTGTCGGCAATAATGTGAGCGATAGAGAATTCTACTTTAATTTGAAATTCTAAAAGTTCGTCAAAAAGTTTGACCAAATCATTATACTTTGAAAAGGGCGCTGGTTTGAGAACGATAGCCTTATCTTTTAGTTCCAATTCGACATAATTGTCGGTTATTTTAATCATTAACATCCTACCTTTGTTTGCAATAAAGTGATACTATAAGAAGCACATTGACCAGGAACGCGAATTATTTTGAAAGATTGTTCTCTGGGAGATTCAAAAGGTTGTACCCCCGTTCCTTCTACAGATAAAGAAACGCGGGGAATGGAAATGAGTACTAGCTCTTCTTTAGAAGTAACGAAACTAGCTAGTACAGAATATTGAGGAATGGAACCCTCTACCAAACTCGTAACTTGAGGGAGTGTAATAGGGACGTTTAAGGATACGCTAGATCTGAGGGTACTTGTAGAGAATTTAAATGCCCCTTGCGCTCCTACTGCAAAGCTGTCAGGGGTAGCGGGGTCAAAACTGGCGAAAGGTTGCTGAGTTAGAGGGAAAGATATGTGATTTCTGAGGAGGGAGCCTGTAGATGGTTGGTCAAGAGCGACATAAAAGAGAGTATTTTCGGTGTCGGCTTTAGGGGCGTTATTATCTACTTGGATCGGCTCGAAAGCTAAAGGGACTGTTAGAGTGACGTTGTTGTCGAGTCTCAGCCTTCTAAAAGCGCGCCATGACATTTCATAGCCCGAATAAGTATCGCGAGTAATTGTTAAAGTCTCATCTTTCTGCCTGATGAACTCTTCCCCGAGCAATCTCACGCCATTGTCCGAAAAGGGAATTCTGGCCACTTCGTTGTTATCTAAAATTGCCAACTCCGAACCCGTGGCTGTATTAATAACTAAACCCGTATCGATTTCGGTAAAGTTAATCGCTCCGATTCCCTTTACTGCTACATTAACTAAATTTCCAAGAACCATAATTTAATTCCTCCCAATTCTGGCATTAGATAAAAAAACGTCTCCGTCTACCCCTACTGTTTGACCTTCGACAGCAGTATCGAAGTTAATAGCATCTTCTATAGTTTCCGTTTGTGCGGCACTAGCTTTTGTGCCGTCGAACCAATAGACCTTGCTATTAAAGGAAATTTGAGAACCATTGACGGTAACTGGCATTTCCAAAATCGTCACTGTGGCGAGAAAAGTACCTGGATCTATAGTCACGGTTTCCGTCGCATCTCCTATGGCTGGGTCGCTCAGAGTTAATTTGGTCGGCGTTACTCCTGAGACCGTAGTTCCAGGAGCGATCGAGGTTGACGCTATACCGTCGCCTACTCTGATATCGAAATTGCTAAAATCCCCGTCTACAGTATTGTTGCCGTTTGTTATTATTACGTCGGCGACGCTGAAAGAAGCAGGGGAAATAGAAGTATAAAAAGGAACCCTAAAACAGTCCTTTGCATCGTTCGAGGTAACAGTTCCAGGTTCTAAATTAAACCCGACAGTTTCCTGTATTACTTGCAGTGGTCTAGTTATGTCAAAATTTATGCTCACAATTCCTCCTTCGTCGGACAAGTTAGAAGTTTGAAGTCAGAAGTCAGAAATAAAAATTTCCACTTGATAACTTCAAACGCAATAAATAGATTAAATTCTGACTTCTGACTTCTAATTTCTGACTTCATTTAAACCTCTACGTCGTCAATAATATTGAAATTGCCAACTATATAAGGACTAGTAGCATTGTTATAAGAACTGTTATCTAGGGGATAAGATTGCGATCGTTCTTCGGTAGCTATCTCTATACCTATTTGCTCTTGATTTATGTCTATGAGACTTTTATTAATAGCTCTAGACACCCAATCTATCAGTCCTAACAAATAAGTCTGATCTGGTATGGAAAGATAATATTTAAGCCCGATGTTACATATTCTTTTATGCCCTTCATAATTAAAAGTACATGACTCTCTATAGATCATTAATAATGGCAAATTATCCCCGATTATATTAGCCGTAAATCTAGTAATGATTGCAGTTTTAATAATTTCAGGAAACCCTCTCAACTCCGCATATTTATTGACTCTATTTTTAATATAAGTAGCCAAACAGTCTAGGGTAGTATCTTTATATTTTTGAATTTCGTTAGTGCTTCTATCTACTGTATATGTCATTTTTAATGAAATTAGTTATATTTTTTATTCTGCCTGGGGGCAAAAGATTTTGCACTTTTCTTTTCCCCTGAAAGGTTGCTTTATAAATAACAATGACTCTTGACGCAGTCTTGGACAAAGCTTCGATAGCTATTTGTTTTAGATTAGGTTTTCTCTTTTTAAAAGCCAGAACGATTTCGCCCTTTATGCGATTATCAACCTTCCCTTGGAATTGAAAATTTTGAAAAGATTCGCCAATCTTCCCGATTTGACGGGACATATTTTTAATACTTTTAACTGAAAAATTCGCGAACAAAGTAGGAGTCTCCAGAGTAGTAATCGCCAGAAAATATATTGTCTATTTGTCTTTCTCTCAAATAATTGGTATTGCCCCTCTGCTCGCCCAAATAGATAGTAGCGGCAGATATAGCACCTTCTTGGGGATAGTCCTTGAGAATTTCGCCTTTGAGATCTACTCGCTTCGCTTCTACTGTTTGCCCTCTATAAGTGGTTCCCCCACCTCGATCGGCAATGTCGTCTTGATAGCAATAAGAGTTCAGCATATTAATCGCTTCTCGTCTTAATTGCTCACCATATCCCAAATCGGGAGAAATCTGATCTAAAGATGCTATCCCAGAACCGTATTGATACAGTCTCAACAATTTAAATATTACTAATTGACCAGAACATTGTCTGAGCTTTAAAACTGTATCGGGATGAACCAATCTTAAAGGCATACAGTATTTTACATCTAAAAGACCGTTTATAAAGGCTTGTACTTCGTCTATATATTGCCCTACCAAATAGGGACTTACTCTTTGCTCTACTTTATTTATAGGAATTACCGAAGTAGCCTCGGTTTGGTAGACTTTTAAACGATTTCTCAGGTTACGTTGAATGTATTCGTAATTAGAGTATAACTTCTCTCCAGTACCGCTATACAAGGAAATATAGGGTTCTTCTTCTTGGAATTCACTCATATTGTTTACTCTTTTTTAGTAGTTTTAGACTGAGTTGACGGAGGCTTTAATTGAGACTGCAAAGATTTCATTTGCTCTAGTATTTGGTTCATACTTTCTTGTAAAGATTTATTCTGATTTTGTAATTCACTTACTTGCTCTTTTAACTTAGAAGTTTCTGGAGTGTCTATATCTACTTCAGCCCTTAAATCTCTATCTTTAAGCTTTTGTTTTTTGCGTTCGGCGGCAATAAACTTATCCAGTTCTTCTTTATTCCCCACAATTTTTTTATGAGGAAAATTCATCACCTCTGGAGGCAAATGTCTTAGGTTGTATCCGTTGGGCAGTATAGGGTAAGTGTCACCACGAGGGGACACGTAAGGCATTGTTAGATAAACAATTAATTCCTTTGATTCTTCCGTCACGATCGTTCTCCTAATTCAAATCTGCTTCGACAACTGAAACTTGTTGAGATTGGAGAGTTTTTAGATTGTGGAATACTGGGATTCCTTTACCCTCGGCATAGGCTACTCTTGCCGCGCTTTCAGAGTGTGGGCGAACGATATCGGAGTAAATACCAGGTCTGGGTCTGCCTTGCAAGCCTTGTTTGGATTTCATTACTACTCCCCAACATCTAGCCCCCATATTGCGCTTGAGGAAAGTTACCCGATTATTATTGAAGAAATTAGCGCGTTGAATCGTCCCGTCAGCAGCGATAAAGTCAAATTTATCCTCTACTAACTCAATGGGTGGGATATCATAATTTTGAATATAACGATTAAATTGCTCTGCGGAGATTAGCGAGAGCTGCGACGTGTTGGACACGTAACTCTGTAGAGCTTCCTTTGTTTTGCGCTGATCCAGGAGCCTGTAGTAAGTCATCCTGGTCATAATGATTTTATCGGCTACAAAACCATTGCGCTCGATATATTTGAGGTGAGCGTTTCTCAAGTATTGCAAACCTGCGGCATTTTCGAGATCGCTCCAGTCGTTATTCTGAGGATCTGCTGTATTGCCAGTTTGAGTTAGTGGCGCAGGGAAATTAATATAGTCCGCGTCTGGGTCAGTCCAGTCGAGTTCGACTCTGTAGTTGGTAGCTGGGTCTACATAAGTAGCCCTGCCAAATTGCACGGACTGAGCCGCGAGATAGTCCATCATGTCAAATACTGCGTGACGGCGATGGATTATTCCCGTAGTAAAGAAAAAGTCGGCAATATCATGTCCTGGGTGGATCCACCCCATTTCTAGATTGCCATCCGCGTTTTTAATTGGCGGCAAGTCTCTCCCGTCCCAACTTTTTCCTGGATAGGTAGTAATCCCCAGATTCAAACCATATTCGTTGGTTGCTCGATAAAGTTTCTCTTGCTCGGCTTCGGTAAAGACCCGACGAGAGACCATTTTGACGAAATCTACTTGGAAGTTTTGCAAGCGTCCGCCTTTAACTGGGGGAGCAATTTGATCCAGTCCCACCACGTTAGCGATCGGAGTTTGGTAGTCGGCTCGCAAGCCTTCATATTCTGTGGATTGGAGAAATCTAGTAGGCAAGAATCCATTAAAGGGGTTTGATCGCTGCAACCGTTGACGATCGGTGACATTGATAATCTCCTGGACTTTGCCCCCGATTTCTTTAAGTCGGATCCAATCTTCGACAGGGACGAAACTCCCTAGGGCTGTTGGCATAATTGTTAATTGTTAAAGTATAAGTTGTTGAAAGTTTTCCTGATCTCTTCGTCCATATAGGGCAAATTTTCCGTGTACACTAAAGGATTGGAAGTGGTGAGGGTCACGTTAACAAATGGTCTCGACCTGAGAGAATATTCCTCGGTGATCAATCCCGAAATACCCTCTATTTCTACTCCTACTTTGATATTTGGCTCTAAATCTACGGTTAAGGGAGCAGTTAGGAAAATCTCGCCTGTTTCGGCGTTAATGCTTTGAATGGTGGCGATCGGATCGTCCGCAGGGGCGATGATCGTATCTTCGATAAAAGTGCCGACAGTATTGACGTTTTCCGTTCGGACGGGAAAAATAACACTTGGCTCTTTGGCAACTAGCCATAAGGTATCGAAATCGGGAGCGTTAGAGAAAGCATAAACTTTGCTCTTAATTCGGCTAGTATTAATAGCATTGGCTAGAAAAGTCCCCACGTTGGCAGTAGGAGCAGGAATGAGGACTTTCGCCTTAACGCCATCGGCGATCAAGTTAAACTCTTGCCCGACTTGATAAAGGCTAGGAGTCAAGACGGCAAAGGACTCGACGTAACCGATCGTATCCCCTGGAATGAAGACGGAGAAAGGATCTAGTTTTATCGAAGTAGCTCCGATCGCGGCAGCTTCGGCGGTCTTGGAACGAGGAAGGATTCTTGAATTTCCCCGAACTTGAGCAACAAAAAAGCCAGTATCGATAATGCGCTTCTCTACTGGGAGAGAAAGCGTGTCTGCATTAATTACCGCATTGCCAGTAACGCCATAACCAGGTTGAATGACGACAACCTTGGGGTGGCGGTAATTTTTTAAAAAATTGGTCGCCATGCAAAAAACCTCATTTTTAATAAGGAAACCTTCAAAACAATTAATTTATTTGTGCTAGCCGACAACCTATCGATAAAGGCGCACCTTAAAAATAGGTGCGTCGGTCGCCATCAATTATGTCCTTCCTTGCCGTTATTGGCATAATTTCTGGCATATTCGGGATAATTTCGCTCTAACATCCCGTAAATATAAGGATCTACGGAATAGTCCGATCGCTGTTGGGATTCTTGTTCGTTGAACTGCACGGTAGAAGATCCAGCAGCATAGAAGTTTTGCATTACTTCCGAGTTTTTATCCTCTAAATCCGCTAAAATCCTTTCGTTGATATTGAATTCTGAAACCAAACTAGTACTTTCTTTTTCAGCTTTGCGAGCAAAAGCTTCAATAAGCTTGTACTTGTCGGGATAAACTTCGCGATTGCCGAAGTAATACTCGTAGTTATTAGGGGTGAGAACGCCATTACTAACTAATTTTTCGGCTCGCTGTCTTTGTTCCTCAAAAGCAGTAGCGAGATTTTCGTAATCTTGTTGAAATTGAATGTTTTCTTGAAGTTGTCCCAAGCTATAACGAACCTCGTTAACTTCTTGAGAGATGCTGCTTTGCTGCATTCTTTGCCGATCGTCTATATGGCTCAGTAAAGATTCAAAATATTCTCGCTCTCGGCTTTTAAATTCGTCTTTAGGGAGCGTATCGGGCGTACGCTCGGACTCTCCAGTTACTAAAGCCATTTCTTCGGCGCGCTTGTAGTCTACGTTCCCGCAATCGACCAGATCTAAGAGTAGGTCTTCGGCTTCGTCCTGGCTTACTGCTTGCCTTTCCATTAAGATCTGTACTAAATCTTGAGCGAAATAAGGATCGGGAAGGTTTTCGCCTCTAATAATTTGAGCGACATAGGTGACGGGAGAGTTCATCTCAGCAGCTACATCGGTGATAAATTCCCCAGCATCTTCGTAGCCCAGCATTTCTCCTAACTCTAAAAGCGCGCCACCCATTTCGGAACCTATTTCTTCGCTCGCTTCGGAGAAAGTAATTATAGACTCGTTGCCCGAACTGTAATTAGCGAGTGTCGATTCAAACTTTTGAGACAATAATTCTGCTTCTTCATCGTCTATTTCCCCATCCTCGTAAGCTCTTGCTACTGCTTCCTCTAATTCACTCAGATCGATAGCATTAGCCGTGTCCTCGTCTTCTAGACCCATTTCTTCGAGACTGCTTCTAATCTTCTCCATTTTGGGAATTAGAATTGCAGCTTCGCGATCGTCTATTTCTCCATCTTCTAAAGCTTTATTGAGTTCTGCCGCTAAATCTTGATACAAAGCGATCGTTGCCTGCATTTTTTAAGCTCTCCTTCTATTACTATCCAAATAAGCTCCGCCCCCAATTAATGCACCCGTACCTAACAAGACTCCAGCACGAGTTAAACGCCCTTTTGTAGTTTTTCCAATAATATTGGCTCCAACCTTACGGAATCCAGAACCTTTTTGGAAAGGCTGCTTGACAGCTTCTTTAGTAACTTCGCCAAGATTGCCAAAAAATCCTTTTTTCTTAAATTCTTTTGCTCTTGCAATTCGATTGTTAACGTCGTCTATTTGTTTTGCAAGACTTTGAGCTTTAGATTCGTTTATAGTTACAGCATTTTTTTGTTGAAGGATTTTTCTAGCTTGCCCTAAGCTAGTCAGTCTACCCGCTTCAGCTTGTCTTTCTCCAACTCTTTTTAACAGTCTATTTATTCCGTATCCAGCTCCAGCCGCCGCAGCAGTCCCCGCGCCCAGAGCGGTATAACTAACGCCGCCTCTACGTTGGTCTTGCTCTTGGGCAAATTGGATTAAACTACTCATTCTTTCCTTGAACCTCCCTGAATTGTCGGACGAATAAACATCTTGCTGAGATCTATTAGTAGAATTCGGCTCCTCAACAACAACCCCTAATTCTTCTAGTAATTGGTTTTTTTGTCCCTCAACAGCTTCGATCAAAAGCTGCTGCGAGTTTTGTACGTTTTGAGATTTAATAATGTTCTTGCATAGTTGTTTGAATTTAGAGTTAATTTCGTCTATCCTTGCTTCTTTTTCCTCAAAGTCCCTGTAAGAGTTGTTAATTTGCTCCCAAGTTATAGGGGTGGCATCGGGATCGATCGCCCCCGCTTCTCCCTCCATAAACAAAGTGGCGTAAGCCATTGCCGGACGAGGAGTTACGGAGATTTCGGCTATGGTGTCGCTGACTTGATTTATTCCTGGAGAAATGCCCCCGATCAAGCCATTCTCGTATTTTTTAATTATTTCTGGATCTTTGAGGACTATATTTTGATTGTCGGCAAAAATAGCCATCTTTCCCAAAAGCTTTTCTAGTTTGGGATGACTTTCTAAATCTAAATCGGTTTGAGTTATCTCCCTCACCGAGAATTGTCCAATATAATCGCCGATTTTATTGTCGGTATCTACTTTGTGATCTTTATAAATACCTACTTTTTTGCCTTCTTGATATAGTTGGTTAGTCCGCTCGGCTATTTTATAGATACGATTCGGACTAAATCTGTGAATTACCCCCTTATTATCTTTCCAAGAACCTTCGCACAGTATTAATGCCGATTTACGCAAATATTGCGAGCCATCTGCGTCAAAACCGACAATATTACTAGAGATTGTGGGACAATCGAAATACAAAACACTCGACATATTTTTAAAGTGTTTAAATGTATATCTATATTAAAATAGCAATATATTTCTGGGGAAAGCAAGTTCTATTAAAGTATCTTTAGGAAAAAACTCAAAGTTAATCTCTAAATTAGAGCATTGTTTCTGTAATTCTCGATATGTTTTCTTACTAACCTCGCTGTAAAGATATGGTTTTATATCTGGTCGCCCAAATAATAACAAATGAGAAGTATAACCTCTAACGTTAGAGGTGGCATCTCGATAGCAGACTAGCTGCCCGATTGCCTGTTTCCACTGTTTAACTTTTTTGATTTCTACGATTATTTGACGTTCGTAAAAAACCACATCTATTTTTCCCGCAGGAGTTTTTACTTCGGTAATTCCTCCGCCATTTGTAGCAATATATTCCCTTATTCTGGCTTCTAAATTATGTTTTCTTCTCACGTTGGCTTTAATCGCCCTGTCGAAATACAACCGATTTTACAAAAAGTTTATCTTTATCTAGCTCCTGACGGAGAGTTAGGGATTACTAAGAAGGAGTTTCAAGAATTATCGGCAGAATTTACAGTTGCTTGCTGTCAAAAAATCAAAAAAAACCTCTGCACCACAAAAACGATCGTCGCTAAAATTCTCGAAGATTGCAAGCTACCAAAAGAACTTTATCTCTATGTTGACGACATGAGCTTCACTCAAATAGTAGAAGAGTTAGAAAAAGACGATCGAGTAATTATTGGCGAAAATATTTATACTTATCAAGAAGGAACGGGCAAGCAATTGGACGATCGCGTGGCTGAAATTAGAAATTATCTCAATATCAACGAATCGGCTTATACTTGCAATGACGAAAAATTAAAATACAATATCTATTTAGAATTAAATAAAGTTCCCATAAGTGCTAGTGCTATTAGTTTTTTAATGAGCGTAGAAGACGCGATCGCACCATGCTACGAAGAAATAGTTCAAATTCAAGCTAAATTTCAAAAATACAACGATTTTCCTTTCGAGAAAGAGATCTATCTCGCCGACGTGACCGCCCTATTCGATCGCTAATATGCTGAGCCGCGAATCTTCTCTAATCACTCAAGCTATCTCTTCGGAGATAGAAGATATATCTTCGGGCTTGCAAGAGGCTTACAATCCCAGCAACAGCAAGTATACGATCGGCAGATTAATAGAGATCCTCAACAACGATCCTACGGTTTACGCTTGCGTTCAACTAAAAGCAGCCAGATTAGTAGAATTAATAGGAATTTATACTAACCCAGATAAGGAAAAAGAGAAATTTATCAAGCGAAATCTCGCTAATATGGCGGGTTCTATTACCGAAGTATATTTACAGTGTGCCTCTGCCATACCTTTTGGCTTTAGTTGCCAAGAGATATTATTCCAAGTTTCTAAGACCTACAAGCGCAAAGAATGGACGCTACAGGGGTTTAACTTTCTCAATCCAGAAGAAAATACTATTAGTTTTCGACTAGAAAACAATAAACCCACCGATCTATACGTGCAGGAATCTGAGAGAAAGGTTAAAATCCCTATGTGGAAAGTACTGCACTTAAAAAACGGCTTGCTAACTAGCTTTGGGAAGCGCAAACTTTTCGGCTTTCCAGAGCTTTTTCGGGTGGCTCCCTTTGTCAAGCTCAAAGAATTTATTTATCAACAGATGGCAGTCGCAGCCAGGACTAGAGCTACTGGCATTTTAGTGGGCAAATCCCACACAAACGTAAGGGTAAACGAACACATTCTAGATGCTAGCGGCAAGCCCATTAAAAGCGGTCGCACTATTACCAGCGCGCAGAATTTATTTAATAACCTTCTCAACGTGAGAAACTTCTCCTGCTTGGTATTGCCCAAAGGCGACGAAGTTTTTCCCTTAAATCTCCCTACTGGCGAGCGTTTTTGGTCGCTCGCTCTCCAAATCTGCAAAGAGGAAATTTATCGCGGCTTGATGGTTCCCAGCTTGCTCATGGAACGATCGGTAGCTTCCTACACCTTATCGGATACCCAGTTAACGATTTTTGACGCGAATTTGACCCCCATAGCCAATCAAATCCAAGATGAGATGTTGGAAAAGATTTACAAACCATTAATTGTATGGAACTTCGGAGTGCAAGAACAATACGGTACATTTGTACCAAAAGAGCAGGAAAACCCCATTTACAAGCAGAACCGCGCCCAAAATATCTACGCGGCTATAGGTAATGGGGTAATTGCTCCCGACGATACAGAGGTAATCCAAGCTATTCGGGGAACCCTGGATTTTAAATCCCTTACAGAAGAAGAAATTGAGTTTAAAAAGCAAGTTCAGGCAGAAATGCAACAACTACAAGCAGCAGAAGCGGCTGAGCTAGAGGAACAACGGCAACAGCCAGACCCCAGCCAGCCAGAATGAATGTTATGGATATACTACAAATTTCTTAACGTTCTATTAACCTAGCCAAAAGTCAGGCGAGACGGGGCTTATAGAGACTACTTTCCCAGAATAGAAGAATGACGACAAGTAATACAGTTGAGTTCAAGACTTTAGGGATACCGATCGGGAATTTGAATGTTGCGAGTTACAATCTACCCGATTACGTACTCTCACAGGACAAAAAAACTTTAATTCTATTCGTGCAGCCAGACAAGTATAAGAGAAATATTGGAGGTAACGGTTATAGTTTAATTTCCACGGGTTGCGGGAGACAGTTAAAAATAGGACTAAAAGAAATCGCGATCGCTGTCGAAATTTTTCGCCCAGAACCCAATATTATTTATGCTATAGAAAAGATTGCCGAGTCAGCACTAATAAACGAAACTCCGATCGTCCTTCAAGATGCGGTGAGACCAGAGCGAGACGATTTAGCCTCTGGGATTACGCTCAGATCTGGCTATATATTTTCGATTAGAGACATAGAAGGAAGTGTGAGATCGTTTTTTAGTAATGGGCCTAAAGCTAAGGAAGCTGCCATAAGTGCCAACTGAAAACAAAAAAAGTTCTGAATTTGATTTGAGAATGAGAACTTATGAATTTTTTTGCCTGAATTCGATGCGAAAGTGATATTGACCAGTGCCCATTTTTTTAGAAAAGTTCCGACACTAATACTTAGGAGAACTTTTTGATTAAAGAATAAAGCGCGCCGCGTAGCGGATCCGCCCAACGTGGATCGCCAAAAAGAATATTTATCTCTCAAAGCTAATTATAGCATTAGTTTTAAGCCATTTGGCACTTATGGTAGCTTCCTTAGCTTTACCCCTAATGCCAATTTTTTTCCTGCTGGTTGTGGGTTTACTTTTACTGAAGTCGATCTCGATTATTTCTGAGTCTTCTCGTTCTTTTTAGTCGGTATTTGTAGGCAAGTCCTAGGGATCCTCCTATCAATCCCCCACCAGCTAGCCCTAAAAGGGCTGCTCGCGTATTCCGACCAGCCCCCAAATCCGAGCCAGCTTTAGCAGCAAGAACCGAACCGCCAATAGTTCCTAAACCCCCAATGGCGATCGCGTATGGTCTTTCTCTCTTTATTTTCTGCGAGCTATAATCTTCTAATTTCATAATGTTATTCTCTATATTGTCAGAAAAGGCTAGCAAGCCTTTATTGTTATCCTGGTTAAAATACAATCTATCTATTTCATCTATTTCAGCTTCTAGGGCTTGTATGGCGCGATCGGCTTCTTCTTGGGTGAGAATGCCATCGGTGAGTTCTTCCCTAATTTCGCCTATCCTTTGCTCTCTGCGTTTAATCGCCGCTTGCTTGGTAATACCTTGTCTTTCTGCTGCTCTTCTGGGATTGATAAAGCGATCGTCGATAATTCTATCTTTAATTACTACTCCTCTTGTGGGCAAAATTACCCTTTTAGAAGTAAGTAATTTATAGCTAGGAGTAAATTCTTTTAAAGTTCTGATTTGCAATAGAGCTTTATCAATTGCCTCTGAAACTTTGACGATCTTGTCGTCTCTCGTTTCAACAGATTCTAAAAAAGATTTTAAGGTTTGTATTTGAGCTGGATTTACTCTAGTTGCCGCCATTATTGCGTCTATATTATCTATGGAATATTCTAGATTTAAATTTTTAAACCTCCTAAATCTGTTTCTTTTAGCCCGATCGAATAGTGCTTTATACTTTAATAAAACAGTTTCTAATTCGTAGTACTCTCTATAATCTATTAAAGGCTCAATTTTACCTGCTGCTGGAGTTTTCTCTCTAATTTTATCTCTTACTAATCTTTTTACTCGAAGCATAGTTCTGTAGAATTCTCTGCTATCGTACCCGCGAGTTACCCCAGTCCCATCGATAACTCTAGAGGCAAAGTCAAATATTTTATTGACTACTTGAGGATTTCTACTGTTTATTTCTCTATTTATTTGCAACAATATTTTTTTCTGATTGTCTCTATATTGGGCTTCGGCGTTACCTCCTATTAGTTCGTCGAATAATTGCGCCCGATCTTCTCGAACTTTTTTTAAAACTTCTTGATTTTTAGAAAGCAAATTCAATGCCGATCTTTCAGTCTGAATTAGCTTTTTACCTGTTTTAGTCCCTCTAATTACCGATTCCAATAATGGAACTTGTTCGTAATCTATATTTTTTTCTGTTAAGTAGCCATTAACCTCTATTTCTAATTCAGAATACTGAGAGACACTTTTTGTATGAATATCATTTAAAGCTCTCTCTCTAGCTTCTAACTTTAAAATAGCATTATCTAAATCGAGCAAAGCATTAGAGTATTGATTAGCTTTAATATTTTTAGAATAATTCTCTAAATCTATTTGCAACTTTCTATTTATATCTTCAGTTCTTTCGAGTACAGTTGGAAGATTGCTTTGATAGCTTACTTCTCGATCGAGCCGTTTAATTAAACCTAAAATCCTTCTTTTTTTTAATTTCTTTTCTAATTCTGGCAGAGGAGATAAATTAGATTGATACTCGTAATCGGTAATTTTAGGAGGATTTAGAAGAGTCTTTTTAACTACCAACCAAGCCTGTTCTATTTTATTCTGGGTGATTTCTTCAGATGCTTGTTTTGCTGTTATTTCTCCTAAAATTACCCTTAATTTTGTTATTTCAGCATCAATTTTAAGCGTTTGTTCCTGTTGTTTGAGCCAATTTGCAGAGTATTTTCGTCTTAATTGAATTTTTTGTATATTTAATTGATTTAGATAATCTGCTATTCTTTTAGCGGCTCTTTTTTGCCTGCGCGAAAGTCTTTTTTTGATAACTGGTAACTGTTCGACTTCTTTTTTGATGTCTTCTAAAAGTACTTGCTGAGCTGTAACGTCGCCCCTAATCGCTCTAGCTGTAGCGTACACTCGATCTGGTTTAGTTAGGTATCTGATAGTAGGACGGCTAGCCCTAAAAGCATCGGCGAGATAACCCCCAGCCAAGCCAGCAGCGCCCAAAGTAAAGCCGATAATAGAATTCCTAAATTTATTCTTCTCCCTAAAACCTAATTTTTCCTTGCGCTCCGTTACTTTCTCCCAGAAACAGGCACAATTTGGGTGGCTTGGTATCTGTAGCTCTGGATCGTTCAAAGCTCTCTCAATCTCAAAAACTAAACCGTTTCGTTCTTTGCAGAGCGGGCAAACTATCCCCGCGCGGATATTTTCGATCGCATTTTGCCATTTGACATACTTTACTCCTTGCCTCAGATAAGCTTCGAGCCTGGAGAAATTGTAAGCCGCCGATATCTCAGTTCTGGCTATTCTCGAAGCGTCTTTATCTACGAGCGCCCTAAATTTCCTCCTAGAACTAAAAGAGCTGACCAGATCGTTTAATTGCTTTCGCTCTTTGCTGGTTAGTTTCTGGGATTTCTTGGGATCTAGAAATTTATTGATTAGCTCTAACTTGCCTCTATACTTGGGATCTTCTGCGGCTATTTTAGCTAGAGCTTCCCTGTTGGATTTAATTAAACGATCGGCTAGTATATCGGCTCTCCTGCTCAAATATATCTTGTAGAATTTGCCTCTCTCGAATCGCTTTTCCTCTGCGTCGTCGTCGTCTTCTTTATCGATTTCTTCTAAACTACTTTGAATTTTGCTTATCTCTTGTGGATCGTCTTCAAATTCATAAGTCAAGGCAATTTTACGACCCGAATCGCTCAAGCCCTTGCGCCAATTGTCTCCCCAAGCTTTTCTGATTACTTTTTTAAGCTTGTTTTTAACTATGTTGTAATTTTTGCTGCGATCGTTTCTTATAATGTTCTCAACAATGATAACTATCTTCTTGGCATTTTTAGATAGTTCCTTCTCTAATTTTTGATAGTAAAGGGTATCTTTTAGAGAAAGATTGTCAAATTGAGTTTTCAGCATATTTTTAACGATTTAAACAAATTATACATCAAAAACTTTTAACTAGAATGTGTAATTTTATTAAGTCTTTTTTGAACGAGCCAAGCCGTTTCTCTGCCAATTTTGCCGCTTTTAATAAATTCCCAATTGCCACGAATAAATGAATTCTCGCCTTTCTTAAGTGAGGGTTTGATTCCTATAAGATCTTTTACTTGGGAACTCGAAAGCAACCAACCTCGATCGCTCGCCAACTCTAACCAATTATAAGCTTCTAAATTGCCTCGCTGAAAAAGTAATAGAGCTTCTTTTACTTCGGCTATCGCATCTACTATTTCGCTTATATCTAAATTATTTTCTATTGCCTCGTGCGCTTTTTCTATTCCGTTATTTCCCGATATCGAGGTAACTATTTCTGTCTTTGATGGCGGAACAAAATCATTGAGATTAGCTCTAGGTTTCTTCATATGTTCGGCTACTAGATCTAATTTAGCTACTTCTTCAGGAGTAGCAAAAACCAGGCCTCGATCGTCCTTGCTAAACTCTTCGATTCCAGCAACTTTTTTCCATCTATATATAGTCTTTTTTTCTCGCAGATCGTACCTTTGCAATAGCTGCTTTATGGTAAGCCTTTCCTGTGTCTCCACCATGACACTCCCTTGCCTCTAATAGCAACAATTTAATTATAGCAGTACTTTTACTCGTGTCAGCACAATGACACGAGACGAAAAAAGCTACAATTGATTTAAATAGAAAGATACTTGCGAGTAAAAAAATGAACCGCGATTTCAGAAAAGCAATCGCCATTTTTCTAGAATCCAACAAAGAATATATTGCCGAAGAATATCGAGACTTAATTTATGAAGCTGCCACAAAAGAAATTAGAGAAAGCAAGATAGATTCAGAAGAGCTTCAAAACTTAATTTATACCGCCATAGTAGATTTTAATATAGAACCATTGGCAGCAATTCAATATGCAATAGAAAAAATTGGAGAACGAGAAATAGAGTCAATAATTCAACTAAATTTATTTTGAAAGCGATATAGTAAATAGGTATGTTTTAACTGTGCCGATGCCCCTCGATCGCGCTTTAAATCTAATCTATAAGGACAATCGTCCTATTCAAGATATTATTTCTCGTCTCGCCAATTGGACGGGCTTATTCTTTCATAGAGGATATGCCGTATCGGATCGCATTTTCTATGAAGCGAGGATCTTTGGGTTGAGTTTAGAAGTAGAAAAAAAAACCTCAGAAATTGTTTCTATGGCGTTGGGTTTTGGGTACGGAGAAGAAGATTTACGATCAATCCAAGTTTGCTTGCTATATTCCTTGTTCCAGATAGTTCACAGACGCTTGGAAATTAAAGAAGCTCGGATTTTAAAAGACGAACGCACGATCGCCGACTATTTTACAATCGATCGAGTACTCTACGATCGCCTTTCCAACAAACCAGTCAGTCAACCAGATCATCTAGTCGATTTGTATTCGAGAATTAATTAAACTAAAATATCAACATACATCCAAAGTCTAACGATGGTGTAATAAGACGACAGATAGGTAAAGGCGATACCTCACTCATTCGAGTGAGGTATCATTGATGGGGAAGGGCTAATCTGCTATATGAATGAAGATTCAAAAACTTGTCGAGATAAAAGTTAGTGGCTTGGGTCGGAAGATCGAGAAAGCCAGAAAAAAAGATAGCAGAAGCTTAAAAATCATTTGCCAATTAGCTTCCATTTCGGAAACTCAATGGCGACGAATAGAAGCAGAAGAAAATAAAGCTTTACCCTTAGAAACTCTCAGGAAGATAGAAAAAGCTTTGGGCGTGAGCTTTGAAATTGATGTTGACAATTAAGCTATTTTTTGCCCCTATGAGGAGCAAAATAGAGATTTTCTTCGTTCTTGAAAACCTTGTTACTTTGCAACAAGGTTTTCAAGCAAATCAAGCACATCGAAACAAATCTGTTAAGAGATTTTGATACTTGCCTTGAGCTTAATCCTTGTGGACTTTTCCTCAACAAATCTAATATTAGATCGTTAGTATTTTTTCCTGGTCTAGCCTTACAAAAAGTTCATTTTTTATAAAGTACCCCGAAGGATGTATTTATTTTTATAGAGGGAACCCTTTTACTTATAATTATGTCACTTCGCAAATAAGCTATCGCTATTGAAGGGTTCCCTCTATAAAAATA